>JAGBWK010000059.1 GCA_017629835.1 Muribaculaceae bacterium
ACTGAAACTTTATTATACGCTCGGTCGTATGCTCTCCGAAATAGGTGGTATGGGCGAATTTACGCTCAATCCCTATGCTGGTGCGCATGGCGAGCTTGTAGGCCTTATGATATGTCTAGCTTACCACGACGAACGTGGCGACAAGCAGCGTACGAAGGTTATTATCCCCGACTCAGCGCATGGCACCAACCCAGCAAGTGCTGCTGTAGCAGGGCTTGAGGTTGTTTCAGTGAAGAGTTTGCCCGACGGAACTGTCGATGTTGACGCACTGCGCCCTCTGCTCGACGACACCGTAGCGGCTATGATGATGACCAACCCCAACACTGTCGGCATTTTCGAACGCCAAATTCCCGAAATCGCCCGTATGGTCCACGAAGCTGGTGGCTTGATGTACTACGACGGTGCAAACCTCAACCCAATGTTGGGCGTTGCTCGTCCCGGTGATATGGGATTTGACATTATGCACATCAATCTTCACAAGACATTCTCAACACCTCATGGTGGCGGCGGCCCTGGTGCTGGTCCTGTTGGCGTGCGTAAAGGCATGGAACACTTGCTCCCCAATCCAAGAGTTGTGTGCTCAGCCGAAGGCGTTTACGACGTTGTTTCTACCGACGAATCAATGGGGCGTGTCAGCTCAGCATTCGGCAACTTCGCCGTGTGTGCCCGCGCGCTCAGCTATATTCTTTCGCTCGGTCGCGACGGCGTTATGGAGGTGGGCAAATTGGCTACGCTCAATGCCAACTACGTCAAGGAATTGCTGCGCGACGTTTACGAATTGCCTATCGACACCGTTGCTAAACACGAATTTGTGTTCGACGGACTCAAGGATAAATCGACTGGCGTTACTACGCTCAACGTAGCCAAACGATTGCTCGACCATGGATTCCATGCTCCGACAATCTATTTCCCGCTGCTATTCCATGAGTCGCTTATGATTGAGCCAACCGAAACCGAAAGTAAGGACACCCTCGATCAATTTGTTGCCGTGATGCGCGAAATTGCTAAGGAGGCTTCCGAAACGCCCGACGTGGTTAAGAGCGCGCCCCACAACACTCCTGTGCGTCACCCCGACGATACAGAGGCTGCGCTTCATCCAATCGTGAACTACGACCAACTCTTAGGCGAAGCATAACGCTTAACATAAATAAGATAAACAAGTATTAAATTCAGGATGAGTCGACATCGTCCTGAATTTGATAATTTTAATGGAAAATTATTCAGTATGAACTCACTAATCAAATCAATTGCAATCACCCTAACAGCTATTGCAATCACTTCGTGCTCACTACAAAACATTGATATGACCCGCGCAAGCTCTGCGCTTGCAAAAGGCACTCAGGCTTTGACGTTGACTAACGAGCAGTTGGCTGGCTACGTCGGACAAGCAGTTGCCGAAATGGACGCCACCAATCGTGTTGCTCCCGCTTCGAGCCCTTACGCTCAGCGACTCAAACGCTTGACGGCAGGTATTACATCCGTTGGCGACATCCCTCTCAACTTTAAGGTTTATCAAACCAAAGAGATTAACGCCTTTGCGTGTGCCGACGGCAGCGTCAGAGTTTACTCAGGCATTATGGACCTTATGAACGACGACGAACTGATGGGTATTATCGGTCACGAAATCGGTCATATAGGTATGGAACATTCCAAAAAGTCGTTCCAACAACAGCTCGTCAACGAAGCATTACTCGATGCTGTTGGGTCAACAAGCACAAAAATAGCCCAACTCACCGACAGCCAACTTGCCGACCTTGGCGCAGCAATGATGTCAGCCAAATTCTCTCGCAAGCAGGAAAACGAAGCTGACGACTTTGGCTACGAATTTCTCAAATATTGCGAACGCAATCCCTACTATATGGTTTTGGCATTCGAAAAAATGCAAGCCTTGGAACAGAGCGGAAGCGCAGGTAGCAGTTATAGCAGCTACTTCTCAAAAATGTTCTCATCGCACCCCGAAACCTCAGAACGCATCAAACACATTAAGCAACTATGTGAGCGCGACGGCTACACTCGCCCCTAAAAACAAAAGAGTAAAACCACAGATTCCCACAAATTAGCACAAATTATTTGTCGCTAAACTCCTGTAAACATCTTTTATATGTCAATCCGCAGTTCATTCTTTGATGAATTTGCGGATTGTTATTTTGGTTTTCGCACAACAAACGCAACGGGTAGGCTCGGAGCAGCACAAGAGCTTTGCTTTTACGCTGTTCCCCAATCTCGACCTAACTACTTTATGCGACATCAAGGAACATCGCTGGCTCAAATATTGCGAACTCCGACAAAAGGTTGTTGCTATCGAACAATCACTTGCCGAAGAATATTTCTCGCCCGAACTGATGACCACTTTGCGTCAGGTGCGTGGCTCGTTTGAGCCTATCCCTATACGTTATGCTCCGCTATTGGCCGGCATACGCTCGGAGATAGTGGCAGTAATCAAAGTTGAGCCGATTTATCAACGAGGTATGATTGACCTTGTGAACTATATCCGCCACAACCCCGACGATTTCCCCGAATTGGTAAACTCCGCTACAGCAAAATTATTCTCTCCACCAATCTTTGAAAATAAAAAATCCAACAATGGCTACTGGTTTTAGTAGCTGTTTATCTCATTTTTTTTTGCCTTGAGTCAGTGTTAAAAG
>JAGBWK010000060.1 GCA_017629835.1 Muribaculaceae bacterium
TACTAACATTCGAATTGACATAAAATAGTAAGGGTGTCGACTCGTCAGCCGACACCCTTATTATAAGGTTTAATTCCTAAATCGAGGAATTTCTTAATACCGCTGCAAATTATTTTTTGCGACGATCGCCATAACGGCTCATGAACTTATCAACACGACCAGCAGTGTCAACGAGTTTCTGCTTGCCAGTAAAGAATGGGTGGCTTGTGTTAGTGATTTCAAGCTTAACGAGTGGATAAGTCACACCGTCGATTTCGATAGTTTCGCGAGTTGCGATAGTTGAACGAGTGATGAATACTTCCTCGTTTGACATATCTTTAAATACTACTTCGCGGTATTCTGCAGGATGAAGATCTTTTTTCATTATAATGAACGTTTATTCTTGTTAATCAAAGCTTTGAGTAATGACGTTGGTAAGACGTCTGTCCGTAATGGCTTGCAAATTTACGCATTTTCTTCGAGACGACAAAACTTTGTCAACATTTTTTACAAACGAATCTAAAACTGAAGCTATTAGACGTACTCAATGAGCAGTGCGTTGCCTCCGACAACTTCGTCAGGTTTTACGAAAATACGTTTCACTGTCAAATCGCATGGAGCCTCGATGTCGTTCTCCATTTTCATTGCTTCGTAAACCATGAGCAAGCTACCCTTCTTGACTACGTCGCCCTTAGCTACATTGATAGATATGATGCGTCCACCCATAGGAGCATTGAGCGTTTTGCCAGTGATAGGTTCATTTGCTTCAGCTTCAGCCGCTTCAGCTGCCGCAGCTGCTTCGGGATTGGCAGCAAGTTCGGCTGCTTTCTTAGCCTCAAATTCCTCTTTGCGACGATTGCGGAGGAATGTGTTAGCAACGTTGGGAAGCAGAGCCAAGAGCAATTCTTCTTCGTTGTTGGAAGCAAGTTTCACACCATACTCTTCAACTACGGGATTTTCGGGCTGACGATATTTGCTTACATCGTAAGGTACTTCCTCAGCCGAGCCTGTGATTTGAGCGCGGAACTGTGGGTCAACAGCTACTGGAGTATGACCATATTCACCCTTGACGAGCGAAATAAACTGATTGTTTTTGGTTGTATAGTCAGCGTTTCCATTCTTATGGTCAATAGCAAGCATTACAGCTTGAGCACCAACGATTTGACTGGTTGGTGTAACCAATGGCACAAGACCAGCATCGCGGCGCACCTTAGGAATCAAGCGCATTGCGTCGTCGAGCAAATCGAGAGCGTTACCAGCTTTTAGCTGAGCTACCATATTGGAGTACATACCTCCGGGCACTTCGGCATTCTTAACGAGTTCGTTAGGTTTGGGGAATCCGAAATAAGCCTCAATTGCGTGACATTTAGCCAACAGAGTTGCTTCGTCGGAAGCCTTAGCAGCAGCGATAGCTTCGTCGAAGAGTGCGTCGATTTCAGCGGGGAGCACATCGTTGAGCGGGTCGAATTCTTTGGGGAAATTATCCTTTTGGAGGTCGAATGCTGCGAGTGCTTTGCGAGTGTTGTAAAGTTCTTTACGAATCTTACCAACAGCTTCCATATCAGCACCTACTTCAACGCCAAGTTTCTTAGCAAAGACATAGATAAGTTCGATAGCTGGAGCAGCTGAACCACCGCCAAACCACCAAATATTGGTATCGAGAATATCAACACCGTTGATAATAGCCATTAACGATGATGCCAAACCATAGCCAGGAGTACAATGGGTGTGGAAATCGACATCAACCTTAACGTTTGCTTTCAATTTAGAGATAATAGATGCGGCACGCAATGGGTTGACCAAACCTGCCATATCCTTGAGGGTGATAATCTTAGCACCAAGAGCCTCCATTTGACGAGCTTTCTCTACGAAATATTCGTCGGTAAAAATCTTTTCGGGAGCAGCTGGGGCTTCGATTTTCTTGCCAAAGAGTCGTGCGAAGAATCCGCGATTGTCGACAACTTCAGCTACCTCAACTTTGGGGTCAACGGTGTAACAAACAGCGCCATCGGGGATGCCACCGAGTTCGTTAATCATCTTTATTGACTCCTTAACATTGTCAATATCATTGAGCGCATCAAAAATACGCATCACGTTTAGACCATTCTTGATAGCTTCTTCGTAGAAACCGCGGAGCACATAGTCGGGATAAGGCACATAACCAAAAAGGTTGCGACCACGAGAGAGCGCCGAGAGCAATGACTTGCCTTTCATCACTTGGCTCACTGAGCGAAGACGATTCCAAGGCGATTCGTCAAGATAGCGCATTACTGAGTCGGGCACAGCTCCACCCCACACTTCCATGATGTAAAATCCAGCATTTTCATACAGTGGGAGCAAACGATCAATCTCCGACTGTGGCATACGAGTTGCAAATAGCGACTGTTGTCCGTCGCGAAGCGTCAAATCTCTGATTTTTAGCTTTTTGTTTTCCATATAACAAATTTAAAGTTGTTTCTGCTTTAATAAAACAATTATAACACGCGAAATTGCGCATTGGGAACGGCAAAATTAGCAAATTAATGTTAATTCCAAAACACTTTGCCATTTTTTTTACATTCAATTCAATTTTAACTATTAGATTTTGTAACTTTGCAATAAAGTAAGACCTCGTTTGCGCACACATATAACAGAAATATGTTCGACTTTCTTCGCAAAAAAAGCAAATCAGAATCAGAGAATAAATTATTCTTCTCAACCGACATCCACTGTCACATCATTCCGGGTGTGGACGACGGCTCTAAGAATTTAAGCACCTCGCTTGAATTAGTAGAACGTATGCACGGCTGGGGAATTCAACGAATCCTCGCCACGCCCCACGTGACACAGGACACATTCGAAAACAATCGGCAGACAATCACCCCGCCATTTGAGCAACTGCGCGAAGCGATTGTAGAGAAAGGACTTGACATCGAACTCGGTCACGCAGCCGAATACCGACTTGACGAATTTTCGGTAAGTCAATTCAATTCGGGCGACACAATGACCTACCCCAACAACTATCTGCTCATTGAAAACTCGTTTGTTCAAGAGCCGTTGAATTTCCGCCAACTGCTTTTCGAACTGATGCTCAAGGATTACCGATTGGTGTGGGCTCACCCCGAGCGATACAGCTATTATTATGATAAAGCCAAACGCAAAGCGTATGCCGACATACACGGAATTGGGGTCAAATTTCAGGTTAATTTGCTCAGCCTTACTGGCTACTATGGCAAAGAGCAAAAGCGCATAGCTGAAGAGCTTATCGAAAAGGGATTAGTCGATTTTCTCGGCACCGACCTTCACAATCACCGCCATGCAGATGCTATTGAAGCATACTTAGCAAGCAAAGATTACCGCCGACACCGACAGGCACTCGAAGGTAAAATTCTCAACGACAAAGCTTTCTAAGATTTGCGGCAGAGCAACGTAAATTTTCGCGGCAAATACACTCTTTGCGGAAGATTTTTTGTAAATTTGTAATCATATTCGGCATTTGCGCCCTTACATTCGATAAATGCAACGCTTCTATAAGATAATCAGATTGACTTTGATGATTCTGCTGACGCTGGCAGTGCTGCTGCCAACGCTTGCATTTATTGTATTTTCCTTACCACCAGTCCATAACAAGATTCGAACAACGACCGAAGAAGCGCTCACCGAACTGCTCGGTGCAGAAGTTACGATACGCGACCTTAGCATCAAGCCATTCAGCCGCGCAACGCTTCTCGACGTAGCGATTGTAATGGAAGGTGACACTGTTGCCAAAATTGAACGTCTTGGTGCTGGAATCAGCCTCTACCCTCTTATCAAAAAAGGTAGCATCGTAGCCGACTACGCCGAAATCATCGGATTGGACGTAAAATTGACACGCAACTCAGCCAATGAGCCGCTGAACATACAGCCCATAATCGATCGTCTCAAGGGTGACGATGACAAAAAAGAGCCAATATCGTTCGACGCTCGAATCAACACAGTTGTCATCCGCAATTCATCGTTCAGCTACGACGTCATTGCGAACGACTCGACACCAAACATATTTAACCCTTCACACATCAAAGTAAACGGCTTTCGCGCCGACATCAACGTTCCGAAACTCACGAACGGCACTTATCATGTCAACCTACGACGCCTTGCCTTTCATGAGCAATCGGGCTTTGATCTCAACAATCTTCAAGCCCATTTGCTATTTTCGCCCGACTCTATTGGTTGGAGCGACTTAGAGATTAAGCTACCGACATCGTCGTATCACGTTGCCGACGCTGGGCTACCACTCAAAGATAGCGACATCATTCAGGCTATCACCGACAACTCCGTATCGCTTAAGATTGACGGCGACACTTACCTGCCCGATTTCGCACCATTCCTGCCGGAGTTGGACGATTTGGATATGGAAATCATGACAAGATTGAAAGCGAGCGGCTCACTTAATAAAATAAATATCAACGAAATCAATCTTGCCGACAAAGAAGGTGACTTCAGCATAAACATCGCCGACGCTGAAGTGCATGATTTCGACAACATTGAAGACTTTACTTACAATATCAACCGTTTCAGCGTCCACGCTGGTGGTCCTCTTTCATCGCGACTACAACGAAACGGATTACTCAAATTCAAAAAGCCCGAAATTATTAAGGAGTTGGCCATTATTGGCTCAGCTAAAGGGGATGCCTACCATGGCGACATCAATGGAGCAGCCTCATTAAACGACGGTTCACTGAAAATCAAAGGCAACTATCGCCGACAATCACTCTGCTCGCCGACCACACTCAAAGCGTCGGCCACTGCCAAAGGATTCAATCTTGCAACCATACTCAACAATCCCGACCTCGGCATCCTCACTGCCGATATTGAGGCTACAGCAACAATTGATAAGCAGCTAATCGATGCCAACGGCAAAGTGTCGGCCGCAGAATTTACTTACCTCGGATATAGCTATGACCAACTGTCGGCCACTGCCTCATACAATGACGGCGACCTTGTTGGCGACATTACACTCACAGATGTTGCCGCGAATATCGCTTGCTTTGCGAAAGGCTCACTCAAGCCCGGAGCGGAATTTCTTTTAGCTGAGGTTAAAGCCAACGACATCGATTTGCATACGCTTCAGTTGACCGACAAATTCGAAGGTCATAAGCTATCGGCCAATGCGACAATCGACCTCAAGGGTTTTAATAGCGACATTACAGGCCGAGCCGACTTATCTAATATAAAATTCAAAAATCCCAACAACGACGGCATAGCTATCGACAGCCTCATCATAACACGAGAACCCGAATGGCTCACTGTGTCATCCGACTACATTAATGGCGAAATTGTCGGACCTCACGATTTCACATCAATCGGACCTATCGCCAGCGACATCTTCTTGCAAGCACTCTCAACACTCGACAAACGCAACGAGGAGACTAAGCGCAACCTCAAATATGCCAAGACTAACAAATTCAGATATAATTTCACAGTCAATCAGATTGAAGACATAGCTCAATTCTTCAACTTGCCTATCAGTGTCATCTACCCAATGACAATCGAAGGCAGCTTCGACAGCGAGCGCTCGTATGCGCATTTCGATATTGATGCGCCCTACCTCCGCCAAGGGCGAAAAGTAATCGAAAATAGTTCCGTAACAGGCATACTCGACGGACAAAAACGGATTGACAACATATATCTAACCACCGATATGCCTACGAAAGACGGCTTGATGACCGTCACAATGGCTGCCAGCGGACACGACAACAAAATCACAACCGACATTGGCTGGAAAATCGACCGCCAGAAAGCATATAATGGTAGCGTGTCGCTGTCGGGCACAATCGCTACCGACGACCTTCAACGACCAATATTCGACGTCAACTTGCATCGTAGTTCGATTGTGTTCAACGACTCTGTATGGAATGTCAACCCTGCTCACATCGCAATCGACGGCGATATGACGATTAATATCGACAACATTGAGGTGAGCCGTGCCAATCAGTTTGTAAAAATTGGTGGCAACGTGTCGACTGACCCTGCCGACACCCTCAAAGTTGACATTTTAAACTTTAATCTCGACTATCTGTTCGAAACCCTTGCAATCGACGCAGTAATGCTTGGTGGCGACGCTACAGGTCAAGTCTACGCTTCTTCGCTACTCTCGCCTGAGCCACACATCCAGACGGAGGGAATCCATGTGAGCAACATTTCGTATAACGACTGTGTGTTCGGCGATGCTATTGTGAAAAGCCATTGGGACATCGACGAGAAAGCCGTAATACTCAACGGATTGATATCACAGCCCGACAACCGTACCTCCAATATCCTCGGTAAAATATACCCTATCGACAGCAAGCTCGACTTGGACATCACTGCAGACAATATCCCCACTGACTTCCTCGACAAATATATGAAAGCGTTCGCAACCGACATTTCGGGCCACGCAACCGGTCACGTCAGACTGTGGGGTACATTCAAGGACATCGACTTAGTTGGCGAAGTTTTCGCCCGCGACTTCAAGTTGAAACTTATCCCAACCAACACATATTTTATTGCCACCGACTCTATCAAGTTCAATCCCGGAAGAATTGAACTCGACAATATAACCGTTTACGACATTCTCGGCAACACAGCCAACCTGAATGGCTTGGTAACTCACGAATATTTCCGAAATCCGACATTCAATCTCGACATCACTGACGCACAGAATATGCTTGTCTACGAAGAAACGTCGCGCGACAATCCCGACTGGTATGGCAAAGTGTTTGCCAACGGCGGTGCTCACGTCGACGGCAAGCCTGAGTTAATTAAAATTGAGGTTGATGCCACAACGGCACCGGGGTCAACATTCTCATTCGTATTATCACAGCTCGAAGTTGCTGACAACTATACATTCCTATCGTTCCGCGACCGTAATAAGCCGCAAGTCGTAGAGGAAAAGCCCATAGAGGACAGCAATATGAGACTGGTGAATCGCATCAAGGCGATGTCGAAACAAGACGGTAACACGTCAAAATCTGACTTTGAGATTGAATTCCGCGTTGACGTAACACCCCAAGCTGAAATCGACTTGGTAATGGACCCGATTGCTGGCGACAAAATCCGTTCCAACGGCTCCGGCAATGTTCGTATGGTTTACAAGTCACACGACAACGACATTCAAATGTTTGGCAACTACACTCTTGAGCGTGGCACATACAACTTCACACTCCAAGACATCATCATAAAAGACTTTACAATCGACGAAGGTAGTACAATCGCGTTCACTGGAGATCCACTCGCTGCACGCCTCGACATTCAGGCATATTATGCGCTCAATGCTAACCTCAGCGACCTCGACGAATCATTCCTTCAAGATAAGGACTTAAACCGCACAAACGTGCCTGTAAGAGCCATTCTAAAAGTTGCTGGCGACATCCGACAACCCGACATCAGTTTCGACCTTGCATTCCCGTCGCTGACGTCTGACACCGACCGCAAAGTGCGCTCAATCATCAGCACCGATGAGATGATGAACCGACAGATTATCTACCTGCTTGCGCTCAATCGTTTCTATACACCTGACTATATGGGCTCAACAACAAAGGGCAACGAGCTCTTCTCCGTAGCATCATCGACCATTACCTCTCAGCTATCAAACATACTTGGTCATCTAAGCGAGAACTGGGCTATCTCCCCTAACCTACGCAGCGACCGAGGTGACTTCTCCGATGTGGAAGTCGATGTTGCACTCTCGAGCCGACTATTGAACAACCGCCTGCTGCTGAACGGCAATTTTGGCTATCGCGACAAATCATTGAACAACAACCAGTTTGTAGGTGATTTCGAAATAGAATACTTACTCAACCGCCCCGGCACAATACGTCTTAAGGCGTACAGCCACTCAAACGACGAAAACTATTACGTGCGCACTGCCGACACAACTCAGGGAGTTGGCATCATGTTTAAGCGCGATTTCGACGACATCTTCAGTTTCTTGCGCCGCAAGCCTGCGAAAAGCGCCGCTATGCATACCGTAGAGCCAACTGTCACAATCGCTGCGCCAGCCGACTCAGTCGCTGTGCCAACTAATACCAATGCAGCGCCTGCTGATTCGATTGCATTGCCAGTCAGCCCAGTCGTCAGCGATAGCATAAGCGTCGACACAAGCTCGGTTGAAGCGTCGACAGCAGATACACTCATTCAATTTAGATAAACAAAAATCCCACTCATCGCAATCGTTGAGCGGGATTTCTTTTTGTTATTGCTGTTCGCCACTTATTAGCGAATGTGATGATGTATTAGAGCGAATCGATTTCGCGTAACCACAAGGCTGACGAGGCATCCGACGGCATTTTCCAGTCGCCACGTGGTGAAAGCCCTACCGTACCGACCTTGGGCCCATCGGGCAAGCAAGAGCGCTTGAATTGCTGATTGAAGAAGCGACGATAGAACACCTTCATCCAATGCTTAATCGTTGCGTCGTCGTAGTCGGTGAACGCATGCTTAGCCATAAACAGAATGCGACGTGGCGTAAATCCATAACGCATTGTATAATATATGAAGAAGTCGTGCAATTCGTAAGGTCCAACTAAATCCTCTGTTTTTTGCGCAATATTGCCGTCGCTATCGGCTGGTATGAGTTCTGGGCTGATAGGAGTGTCAACAACATCGAGCAACGCTGCCTTCTCTTCATCACTCTTAGCGTAGGCAACAAAATGACGCACCATATGGCGCACCAAAGTCTTAGGCACACCAGCGTTGACTCCATACATCGACATGTGGTCGCCGTTGTATGTAGCCCAGCCGAGGGCAAGTTCCGAAAGGTCGCCAGTACCGAGCACCATACCGCCCACTTGATTGGCAATATCCATTAGGATTTGTGTGCGCTCTCGTGCTTGCGAATTTTCGTAGGTAACGTCAGTCACATTTGGGTCATGGCCGATGTCGCGGAAATGAACGCCAACCGCTTCGGCTATAGGTATTTCTCGGATAGTAATTCCGAGCGACTTCATCAAAGTGATTGCATTATTATATGTGCGGTCAGTAGTACCAAAGCCAGGCATCGTTACACCCACTATGCCTTCGCGCGAAATGCCTAATCGATCGAAAGTGCGAGCAGCCACCAAGAGCGCCAAAGTGGAGTCAAGACCGCCCGAAACACCAATCACCAACGTACGTGTATTGGTAACGTCGAGTCGCTGAGCTAAGCCAGCTACTTGTATGTTGACAATCTCTTCGCATCGTTCTGCTATCTCGCTGTCGGTCGAAGGAACAAACGGTGTGGGGCTAATTTTACGAATGAGCGTAGAGCAAGAATCGTTTTTCTTTTGGGGTTCACAATCTATCGTTGGTCGCGGAACAAAATCTCTCTTAGCACACTCAATGTATGTGTTATTTCGCAAACGGTCTTGTTTGATTGCTTCGATGTCGATATCAGAAAGCATAATAGAAGGCTTGCCTGTCCAACGCTCAGCTTCGGCTAAAATATTCCCCTTTTCGGCTATAATTGCTTTGCCGTCGAAAACTAAGTCGGTAGAAGATTCACCATAGCCAGCACCAACAAAGACATAAGCTGAGATACATTTGGCCGACTGATTTACCACAAGCGATTTCAGATAGGAATAACTACCTACAACATCGTTTATGGCCGCAATATTAACTAAAATATTAGCGCCTGTCATCGCCCTTTCAGATGAAGAAGCAACCGGAACATACAAATCTTCAGAAATCTCTACAGAGATTGTTACGTCGCCGATACAGAATGCAAAATCGAAACCGAAGCGAGCGCTTTTATCCCCTATCTTAATCTCAGACGGCTCAAATCTACTTGGACGAATAAACCAACGACTTTCCGAAAACGCGTCATAATCTTTAAGATAAATCTTCGGGACTATCGCTAACAGCTCACCTTTCTGGATAACTACAGCGCAATTATACAGGTAATCTTCGCATTTGACTGGTGCGCCAACTACTATTATCGCATCGAGATTAGAAGTCTGCTGGGCAATGCGCAGGAGCGCCGCATCGCTCTGCTCCAAAAGCAGGTTATTCTTAAACAGGTCGCCACAAGAATAGGATGTCACAGCCAACTCGGGAAACGCAATCAATTGCGCACCTTGAGCTGCCGCCTCGTGAGCCTTCGTGATTATTTCGTTGGCATTAAATTCACAGTCAGCCACCTTAACAGCTGGCACTACTGCCGCTACTCTGAAGAAACCGTTGTTCATAATCTTCGAATGGATAGTTAAAAAAGTTATTGTCGGCAGAAAAGAGCCGAAATTCGACTCCGAATTTACGAAATAAATCTAAAATACGAAAAATTGCAGCGCAAAATGAGAATTGATAGCCAAAAAATTTGGTAAATTTCAGAAAAATAGCTTACTTTGCACTCTGATTTGTGGCTCATCCTGAAAGCCTGCGGAAAAGATGCGTCCGTTGGCGATATGAGACTGAGATGGCGGCCACAAACAGCCAGTAAAAAAAATAAAACGAATTAGATAAAATCAATTAAACAGCCATGTCAAAGATTTGTCAAATTACAGGCAAAAAGGCGATGACGGGTAACAACGTATCGCACTCTAAGCGCCGCACAAAACGCCGCTTCAATGTCAACCTGTTCAACAAAAAATTCTATTGGGTTGAACAAGACACTTGGATCTCGCTCACCATCTCAGCTGCAGGATTGCGCACTATCAACAAGCTTGGCCTCGATGCAGCACTCAAGCAGGCCGCTCAAAAAGGTTATTTAACAGAAATCAAATCAGCAGAATTCTAAGAAGATGGCAAAGAAAGCAAAAGGTAATCGCGTGCAAGTAATCCTCGAATGCACCGAACATAAAGCAAGTGGTATGCCTGGCACTTCTCGCTACATCACCACTAAGAACCGCAAGAACACAACTGAGCGTCTCGAGCTCAAAAAATACAATCCGGTTCTCAAGAAAGTAACTGTTCACAAAGAAATTAAATAATACAATCTAAGATATGGCAAAGAAAACAGTGGCATCACTCCAAAAAGGTGAAGGCCGTACATATAGCAAGGTCATCAAGATGGTTAAGTCGCCCAAGACTGGTGCATATATGTTCAACGAACAGATGGTACCTAACGAAGCCGTTAAAGACATCCTTAAATAATTTTTTCGCATATATTTTCCCCTATCATAGCGGCTCGACTCCACGGTCGAGCCGCTCTCATTATATATACGTACTCTTATCTCATATGAAAGTCAATCCGAAAAGTCGGTCAGTTTGGTAATCAAGCGCAGTTCGGTAACATGGAACAGTTGGGTATTCAGGTGCAGTTTGAAAATCAAGAACAGTTCGGCAACATGGTTCAGAGGATGGCTAATTCTCATATAGTATGACATCCAAAGCAGTGGTGGGCCGCAGCAACAGAACAGGCGCTACCTCGCGAGAATTATTGCGAAGTAGCGCCTGCTCTACAAGCTTAGATTAGGGATTCTGAATACTTAAATCGAGAGAGGATAAATGAGATGATTCGATATTAGTTAGCCCAAGTGATTGGGGAAACGGTTTCGTTATAGATGCTGAGAGTTTGAACACCTACGCGCTTGATGTTTGATGGAGAGATACCTAAGAGTTTGTAGCCAATTGCGCCCACACCGGGACGAACTGCTACCTCGCGACCTTCGCCTACCATAATTTTGCTATTGGAGGTGTTGACCGGCAAGTTGGCAAACACTTTGCCATCCTTAGTTTCAACTACGACGTTGTAACCAACCTTGAGGTTATTTACATCTGACCAATGGACAACTATACCGTCGCTCTCAATGCTATAGTAAACCCCTGATGGAGCTGCTTGTGCTGAAGCTTTATGCTCACCACCGCGAATATTTGTAAACACCATTGAGCAGCCTGAAACCCATCCACCTTGTTTACATACACTTCCATCACACCATTGTGACCCGGTAACGTACACATCGGTTACGCCATTGCCTGTTACGTCGCCATAACCATGAATTTCACGATAGATATCGCCCCCGCGTCCCGGGAGCTGCTCTGAGCGTGTAAATGCACGATCACTTGTTCCATAGTAGAAGTATCGGTCATTTGTTCCGCCACCATCATCAGCACCCTCTTTATAGACATCAAGACGACCATCATTATTGAAATCGCGCACTACGAGTTTTAGATTTTCGCCTGCATCAATACTACTTCCTATATCGGTTCGATTAGTGAAAATTATATCTTTGTTAGCATGGTTTTGAGCATGATTGAAAAATATGCTTGAGCCCCAATTACTAAGATAGTCGCCCCAGCCAACCATAATCATATCCAAATAACCATCTCCATTGAAATCATTTAGAGCAAAACCTGAATTGCGTGAAGGCGCAAACATATCAAGACATTCTGCGACTTCGTAAAACGCTTTGCCTTCATCATTGAGATAGATATCGCAGTTACGACGGCCATTGCCATTAATTACTATATCAAGCCAACCGTCATTATTAAGGTCCGCAAATTTAACATCATGGTCAATTGGTCTTAGTGAGCCATCCCATGTGTCAAATATCTTAACTTCACTGAAGTTATTACCTCCATTATTATGGTAAAGACGAGCAATATTATTACCGGAAGCATCTTTGCCAACAAGTACTACATCGGGATAACCATCATGATCATAGTCGCCTATAGCTGCATTATCGAGATAACATTTGTATCCGCGGAATGTTTGTGTTCCATTATTATCGTAATAGTATTGTTCACGACCAATATTAGGAAGTCCTCTCCACTCAAAATCTTGACCATCAAACCAACCCCATTTGAGTGGATTATCGTCATTTTGACCATTTATATAAATGCGAGCTCTGATACCAAGCGATTCAAGTGGATTACCATGAGCACGTCCAATCGACATTAAATCAACGTGACCATCACAGTTAAAATCAAAGCCATAGTTGCATGCATAATCTGTGTAATCATACATCAACCACCCAATATTAGGCATTTTTGCAAATGTTCCGTTGCCGTTATTACGCTGAATTTCTGGGCCCCAACCACCATTGAAATAAAGGTCGAGCAAACCGTCTCCATCAAAATCAGCTACTAATGATTTCCCTGTTTGTTCGTCCCAACGCATACCGTCTCCGCTATATATTTTAGTATCGACAGCCAATTTCCAATCAGCAGCAGAAGCTGATAGGAAGACAGAAATAAGGAGTAAATTTGTTATGATGCGTTTCATAATTGTATTCATTATTTAGTTTAGAAAATAACCTTTTTTGCTGAGCCATCGCTATATTTTGCAATGACAAACTCTCCAACTTGAGGATTTTCAATACGTTGACCGGAGATATTGTAATAGCCTACAACCTCAGCATTAGTTGCTTTATCAATTTCGATATTATCAGTGTCAGTAACATTTAGATTATCAAAATTGCTTGAAATTATAGCTTGAATAGCTTTGTCGCCATTGACTGATGAGTCGCCAATATAGTCCATCATAACCATACCTGAGGGGTATGGACGAGTGCCGCTTGAAGTAATCTTACGCTTTGTGCTTTTACTTACGCTTGCCAATTGATCATAAACATACTGATTCAATTCGGTAGCCACACTCTTATAATTTGAACTCATAGCAATACCATTATATGCTGAAGCGAAATTGAAAATCCAGTTAACTTGAGAACCTCTGTCATGCAAACGACTTTTAGTAAAGTCGAAAAGAGTTTTAAGTAGGTTCTTCTTTTCTCCCAACCTTGAATTTCCTGTTTCAACATTCGCAAGGTCCTGCATATAGAGGTTTGCCGAACGATAATTACCCGGTGAATAGAGCTTATAGTTCTTCAAGTCTGTCTCATTCCAACCTCTAACATATGTGTTGTATTGAACCGGACCGCCATAATTTTCTCTGCAGATAACGAGAATTTTACCTCTCATATCTCCTACTGTAAGGTCTCGGCGAAACTCGACAAGCATTCCTGCATTTGCCAAATTTTGCATTTGCTTAGCCCATAGCGAAGATATATCATCATTGGTCCCCTTAAGAACATGAATTATAGCAAACTCTTGAGAACCCGCTGCCGAATTTAATTTATTAGTAATTTTATTGAAGAAACCCTCCACCGAAAGCGAGCTACGGAAAGTATGGTAATTATATAGTTGATTATTATACACACCCGGGCGAATATCAAAGACTCTGACTCCGAGATTCCATAGTTCATCAACCGTTCTATTCTGTGTAGAAGCTAAGGTTTCTCCAAGCGTAGCCCATGATTCCCCGGCGTAACCATGATGTGCCCCAGGCAATAGGAGGTTGGCAACATAGGTGTCGTCGTGAACATATTCGAGCCAATGTGAATTTTGTGAGCTGCCAGTGTAGCCTGCTTGGCCATAGGCGGCGACTGCCGTAAGCATAGCAGAAATTAGTAAAACTCTTTTCATAGAAATTAAAAATTTTTTTAATTATTGGAAAATTTTGACAAAGGTAGTGAAAAAAAATATATAGCACAAATGCGGAAAATTTTATAAAAAAATAGACCATTTAAATCTAATTGTAAGTTGTAGGATAAAAATATGTTATTTATGATATAACTCACAAAATTTGAGGAATTAATAAGTTCAATTGTTTCTCTGTGTGTTACAAAGGTTTTATCCTACCGTTTTACAATTAAGCCACGTTTTACAATTAAGCCTATAATTATGCCGAGTTTCGTTGTTTGTGAAAGATAAGCTGGGATATAATGCAAAAGAGCGGCCACGAGGGTCGCTCTTTTGATATTGGTGTATATGTTGAGAGAATTATACGCCTTGGAGTTTGAAGTTAACAGGGAGTGTAAACCATACGTTCACAGCCTGACCATTCATCTTACCGGGGATAAAGTCGGGAAGTGATTTAACCACGCGAACAGCTTCGCGATCGAGGTCGGGGTCTTTTGAACGAACTACCTTAACTTCACCAATTTTACCAGTTTTCGTTACAACGAACTGAACAACTACACGACCTTGGATATTGTTTTCCATTGCCATTGTAGGATATTTGATGTGGCTTGAAATCCACTTCATAAGTTCAGCGTCACCACCAGGGAACTGAGGCATCTGTTCAACTGAAGTAAAGACAGTGTTGTCTTCAACTTTTTTCTCTTCAACGATAATTTCGTCCTTATGTTCACGAACTACGTTAAGGTCGTCGGTACCTTGGTCGAAGTCGGTGTGACCGATAGCAGTTTCGGTTTCACGGATTTCATCTTCAGATTTAACTGTTTCGGTAACCTCTTCATCCTTTACAACGAGGAATTCGGTGAATTTCTCAGTGTTGAGGATTTCTTCTTGCAACGCTTCGGGCTGTTCGGGCTCTTCCTGTTGCATGAGGTTTTCTTCGATGATTTCCTCTTCTTCAATGATTAGGTCTTCAAACTGCTCCTGCTCGATTTGAGCGAGGATTTCAGCTTGACGAGCGGCTTCAGCAGCTCTATAGTCGGAGTACATTCCGTAGAAGTAACCACCGATAAGAACTACGATTACACCTATGATAACGTAGAGCATAGCAAGGTTGTGACGACGGTCGCTCTTAGCGCGAAGCTCGTAAGCGCCGAAATCCTTGTTTTTACCTTGGAATACTATGTCCATCCACTCTTTCGATGAAAGATCTACATCTTTTGCCATTTTCTTTCAGATTTTAAAAGTTAATAAATCGTTTCATCATATTACTGGATACCATTCTGCTGTTTGTAGTCAGCGATGATAAGCGAGTCGTTAGAAGTGAACTTACTGATACGATACTGTGAGATTTGGTTGATCTGCATTTCGTCGAGTGCTGAAATCACACTTTCCCAAGATGCACGTTCGGTAGCTTTGATAGTTACCTGAGGACGATTCTTGTAGTCAGCATTGTTACGGATTTTGCGAGCGATAGTATCGAATGCGATGTCGTCGATTTTACCAGCACGCCAATCAGCTTTATACTTTTCAATTTCGTCGAGTACCTCACTGTTTCGATCGTGAAGGATTTTGCGGATACCATTCTGAACAGTGCGAGAGCCGTCCATTGTGTTGCCAACGAAGTGTTCGGCAGCGAGTTTATGTTCGGTTACTACGCCTTTTTCGATGGTAGGTTCAAAACCTGAGTAGTAGTAGATTACATCCTTAGTCTTGCCTGCTTCGTCGGTGAGGATGTTGCCAGCCTCGTCGCGTTCAGTGTCGATAATCAGAGTGAGCGCGGTAGATTCGCCAACTGACTCTGAGTTTTCCTGAGTTGCGTTTTCGTCGGGAGGAGCGGGAAGAGCGATGCTAAGTGTCTGCGACTTAATCATCGTGGTACAAAGCATAAAGAACGTAATCAGAAGCATGTTCATATCCACCATGGGCGTAAAGTCCACATGGATTGACATCTTTTTCTGGGCGCCTTTTTTCTTTTTGCCGCCGTCGGATTGTTCTATCTGTGCCATAATGATTAATCGTTTTCAGTTTTAAGCGCCGTCATAACGGTGAACTTGTTCAACTTAATAGTACGAAGGTTCTCAAGGACTTCATTGACCTTATTGAACTGAGCAGTGCGGTCAGCCTTAACTGCGATACCACTACCTGTTTTACGCATTGCTTCGGTCAAGCCGGGGTTGCCAGCATCGCGGATAGCAATCATCCAGATTTGGAATTCGTTAGTGATAGTGCCATCAGCTTTCTTGATATCTCTCAAAGGAATACCTGACTGAGGGTTAGCAAGGTTGCTGATAAACTCATCTTGAGCAGTTTGGTCCATATTGAGAAACTCATGCATCTGCATCATTGGAACGCCGAATGTACCAATCTTAGCAAACTTATCTACGTCGAACTTTGTGATACCGGGATCACGACCGGTAAGTTCCTTGTAACGGAGAGAAGCTGTAGTAAGCACTGACTTGCGAAGCTCTTCGGTAGACCACATGCCTGGGTAGAGGCCGAGTTCTTCGTTAGCTTCGGGGAAATCAGGGTCAGCTTCACCGAGCAGAGAGATGTAGACTTTGGTGTTTTCGCCAGTTGGGTCAGTAGACACAAGAATCTGTGCTACGTTAGAGGTTTCAACTTTGGTAGTCGAAACCGAAGGAGGCGTAATCACCTGAGTCGGCTCTTTCTGAAGGAAAGTCGAAGTCAACATGAAGAAAGTAAGCAAAAGAACAGTCACGTCCGACATAGCAGTCATGTCGATGAGAGTACTCTTTCTTTTAACTTTAATTTTTCCCATATTTTACTATCGATTAAATTGCGTTATATAATTAATGAGTAAAACGGGGATTAGTGAGTTGCTGCGAACGATTGTACAATTGTGAAGCCAATTTCGTCGATAGCGTAAGTGAGGTTATCGATTTTGTTGGAGTAGTAGTTGTATGAAATAACAGCGAAAGCACCAGTTGCGATACCGAATGCAGTATTTACAAGCGCTTCAGAGATACCAGTAGAAAGTTCGGTTGAGTCGGGAGCACCAGAAGCAGAAAGAGCCTGGAATGATTTGATCATACCCATAACGGTACCGAGAAGACCGACGAGAGTACCAAGAGTTGTAAGAGTTGCAACGATTGGAAGGTTCTGCTGGAGTGAAGGCATTTCCATTGCCATAGCTTCTTCAACTTCTTTTTGGATAGTTGCAATTTTTTGTTCTTTAGAAAGGACAGTGTTTTGGTCCATTTCTTCGTAACGGATAAGAGCTTGGTTAACAA
Source organism: Muribaculaceae bacterium (assembly GCA_017629835.1). Classification (GTDB taxonomy): domain Bacteria; phylum Bacteroidota; class Bacteroidia; order Bacteroidales; family Muribaculaceae; genus JAGBWK01. Next base: position 17,562 of record JAGBWK010000060.1, read on the forward strand.
CTGCAGCAACTGAACCTCTTTGTTTAGCGCAGAGAGCTTTAGCACCAGCGATATCGTTAGCAGCAAGACATTTTCTTACGTCAGCAACGAATTTAGTGATAGAGCCATTACCTTTAGCGCTGCGGAGAGCAAAGTAACGTTCTACAGAGATAACGATAACTGTGAGGAACAATGTTTGAAGGATAGGCACGATGATACCACCTTTGAAGATTGTACCAATAAGATCAAGTGGGTGAGCTTTAGCGAATTCTTCACCAGCAAACCACATAGATACGCCGTCGAAACCTTCAGCATCGAAGTGAGAAGGATGACCGAATACGAAGAGGAAAAGAAGAACTGCTACAACAAAGCAAGCGAGGATGATAAAGAATGCATTCTTTACACCACGCACATTGTTACCAGGCTGAAGAGCCTTAGCGGAATTGGGCTTTTTAGCTTCCATAAAATTTTGAAATGATTAAAATGTTAGTTGATGAAAAAATTTATTTGATTTGTTTTGATTTTTATCGTAATTAAATTCAACTTATCGAAAAGTAGAATTGTAAGTAGGATAACGTTAATATTACAATGTACTAATTGACAGCTTGTTAGATTTTAAGGTCACAAAAAAAAGCAACCTCAAAATGACTTGAAGCTACCGAAAAGGCACTTTTATACCAATTCTCTCTGCAAAATTATCCATTTTATTTTAATCTTCAAAATTTTTGTTCTTTTATTTTTGCTTGATTAACCTATATTTGGCGGTTGTAAACATTTTTTAATTACGCAAAAGTGGGTTATTTTTATCGTGAACTGAAGAAACCAGCAGCGTAAATGAGTTGGTGGAAAATTCCTTTTTAAAAATCTTAACGTCAATATTGGGTGTTATTCTAAAAAAAGCCGTAAATTTGTAAGTCATTTTGAGCATATCCAGCCCAGAAAAATTGCATAGTGAAGTAATACTAAGCAGCAAATGCTTAATATTAAAATCATTACAACTACCGCAATAGAGAATTTTATAAAACATTACTATAATATGAGCCTAAATTTGAGAATCAAAAAAGGTCTCGACATCAAGATTGCCGGAGCAATAGCTTCGAGTGAGACTGTTGTGAAAGTCTCGCCCAAGACAGTCGCAGTCGTGCCCGACGATTTTCCGGGCTTTACGCCCAAGGTTGAAGTTAAAGATGGTGACAACGTCACTGTTGGGCAACCTTTGCTTCACGACAAGCACGACGAGCAAATAAAACTCGTTGCGCCAGTATCAGGCACCGTGAAAGGTGTTGTACGCGGCGAACGACGCAAAATCGAGCGCGTTGTTATCGAACCAGCAGCTGACACTGCTACACAATCTGATGTAGAAATCCCCCAACTATCAACCGCTGAAGAAGTAGCAAAATTCCTCAAAAACAAAGGTTTGTGGGCTATGATGCGCCAGCGTCCTTACGACATCGTACCGTCGGCCATGGCTAAACCTCGCGACATCTTCGTCACAGCTATTGACTCAGCTCCGTTGGCTATCAACCCAGCCGAATTCATCGCTGCCGACAAAGAAGCGCTTGCTAAAGGTGTCGAACTATTGCAAATGCTCACCAAAGGTAAAGTATATGTTAGCCGCCGCCACAATAGCGCATTAAGCGACATTGAGGGTGCTGAAATGGTTGACATCGAAGGGCCTCACCCAGCTGGCAACGTAGGCGTTCAAATAGCTAACATCTCCCCTATTAATAAAGGTGAAACAATCTGGACGCTCGATGCAATGACCCTATGGCGCATCGGTCGTGCGGCATTGACAGGAGTAGTTCCAACCGAAGCGTATGTAGCAGTAGTAGGTAGCGAAATCGCTAAACCTCAAGTGGTTTGCACAACAATTGGCGCCGACGTTGAGAGCATCGTTTCAGGTAATCTCAAGGCAGACGAACGCAACAAACGCATTATCGCAGGCAACGTATTATCAGGCACAAAAATCGCTGCCGACGGATATTTGCGTTTCCCATATCGTCAACTGACAGTGATTCCCGAAGGTAACGACGTCGACGAATTCATGGGCTGGGCCTCTATCTCGCTATCAAAAAACAGCGAAAGCCGCTCATTCCCTGGACATTTCTTCAAAAAGATATTCAATCCCGACGCACGCCTTAAAGGTGGACGCCGCGCGTTCATTATGTCGGGCGAATACGACCGCTATTTACCGATGGATATTATGAGCGAGTTCTTAATCAAAGCCATCATTGGTCGCGACATAGAACAAATGGAAAAGCTTGGTATCTACGAAGTTGCACCCGAAGACTTTGCCTTAGGTGAATATGCCGACACTTCGAAAATCGAAGCTCAAAAGATAGTTCGCGAGGGGCTTGACTACCTTCGTAAAGAGCTTGAATAGTCGACTTAGCACGAGTATCTTCCACACAGCTAAATCAGCACAAACAAACAGAGTATTAGAAATTTAACACAACAAAATAGTGAAACAACTACGAAAACTGCTTGACCGCGTAAAGCCTCATTTCGAGTCCGAAGGAAAGTTGCACGCTTTCCACTCGGTGTTTGATGGTTTCGAAACGTTTTTGTTCACGCCTAAATCGACTTCAACATCAGGTGTGCACATTCACGACAGCATCGACAGCAAGCGCACAATGATTATCGTTGTAGTGGCGCTCCTGCCCTGCTTACTTTTTGGCATGTACAACACAGGCTATCAGCATTGGCTTGCCACTGGGGCTACAGAGTTCCCATTCTGGTCGTTGATGCTTTACGGATTTCTCGCCGTACTGCCCAAACTGCTGACAACCTACATCGTTGGTCTTGGCATAGAATTTATTGTAGCACAATGGCGCAAGGAGGAAATCCAAGAAGGATTCCTCGTGACAGGTATTCTCATTCCGCTGATTTGTCCTGTCGACACCCCATTGTGGATGATTGCCATAGCAACTGCATTCTCTGTAATCTTCGTTAAAGAGATATTCGGAGGCACTGGCTATAATATATTTAATGTGGCATTGGTCACTCGCGCATTCTTATTCTTCGCTTATCCAGCGTCAATGAGTGGCGACAAAGTGTTTGTCAACACTGCCCCAATCTTCGGCGTAGGCAATTCGCAAGTGGTCGACGGCTACACAGGAGCAACACCTCTCGGACAATTCGCTTCACAATCGAGCGACCAAGCTGTAGTGCTCACCAACACCGTTGGAGAACAGATTACAACATGGGATATGTTCTTCGGGCTAATCCCAGGCTCATTTGGCGAAACATCTACATTGTGCATCCTCATTGGCGCAATGATATTGCTCTTCACTGGAATAGCTTCGTGGCGCATCATACTGTCGGTATTTGCTGGTGGCGCAGTGATGTCGCTTATTGCCAATGTGTTTAACACGCCACTATATCCAGCATCAATGCTTTCAGTAGCCGACCAACTTTGCCTCGGAGGCTTCGCATTTGCTGCAGTGTTTATGGCAACTGACCCCGTCACAGCTTGCCGCACCAACGTAGGTAAATATATCTACGGATTCCTCATCGGTGTGTTTGCAATCCTCATCCGCGTTTACAACACTGGTTATCCTGAGGGTGCAATGCTCGCCGTGCTCCTTATGAATGCTTTCGCACCGCTTATTGACTGGTGCGTAGTTCAGTCAAACATACGCCGCCGTGAGCGCCGTCTAAAAGTCGTTAAATAATTATGAATAAGCAAAGTAACGTCTACACTATAGTTTACATCACGATAGTGGTGCTTGTGGTCGGCACACTGCTGGCATTCACATCTATGTCGCTACGCAGCCGTCAACAGGCTAACGCCGACGCCGACAAGATGCGCCAAATACTCAATTCAGTACACGTCACAGCCCAGAAGGGCGAAAAAATAGCCGACATTTTCGACCAGCACATCAAAGGTATGATGCTTGTCAATGCCAATGGTGAAGTAGTTCGTCAATCCGACGGCCTTGATGCTGAAATCTTTGCAACAGACATTGCCGCAGAGAGCAAAAATGCAGATGCTTCGCAACGAAAACTGCCTGTGTATGTATGTTCGGTCGACAATGGCGATTTGAAATACATCATTCCAGTGTCGGGCGCAGGCTTGTGGGGACCGGTTTGGGGCTACATAGCAGTTGATGCAAATGGCTCTACTATCTATGGTGCATATTTCTCACATCAGGGTGAAACTCCCGGACTTGGTGCCGAAATCGAAAAGCCTGCTTTCCAACAGGAATTTGTTGGTAAACAATTGATTAAAGATAGCGAATTCAATCCTATCGCCGTCGTTAAAGCTGGACAGAAGCCCAATTCCAACGCCGATTATGTCGACGGCATTTCTGGTGGCACAATCACGAGCAAAGGTGTTGGCGATATGCTTCAGAATTGCTTGCAACCTTATGCTGCATTTCTCAAAGGTTTAAGCGAGAAAGAGTAAACAAATCAATCCATACGCCTTGAGCAGTAGCGACAGGCATAATGAAGTAACAAACAAGTACCAACAGTCAGTAATTAATAACAGTAATGGCTGAAAAAATAAAACTCAAAGAGGTGTTCTTCAATCCGTTCTCGAAGAACAATCCTGTAATAGTGCAGATACTCGGTATCTGTTCGGTATTGGCAGTCACCGCCAAACTCGAGCCCTCAATCGTAATGGGATTCTCGGTGATAGCCGTACTCGCATTCTCAAACGTAATCATCTCGTTGATTCGCAACACTATCCCAACCAACATCCGCATCATCGTGCAATTGGTAGTTGTCGCTGGATTGGTGGTTGTAGTCAACCAATTGTTGTTGGCATTTGCCTACGATGTAGCGATGCAATTGTCGGTGTTCATTAGTTTGATTATAACCAACTGTATTCTAATGGGTCGCCTTGAAGCATTTGCAATGGCCAACCGCCCTTGGCCGTCGTTTCTTGACGGCGTAGGCAATGGCATCGGTTATGCACTGATACTCATCATCGTTGGTTTCTTCCGCGAACTGTTGGGTAGCGGCACTCTGCTTGGCTATCAAGTAGTGCCCGACGCATTCTACGAAGCTGGCTACGTCAACAATGGCCTAATGATTCTCCCCCCCATGGCGCTAATCCTTGTAGGCTGCATCATCTGGGTACACCGTTCGTTTAACAAAGATATTGAAGGCTGATAAAACGCAATATATCAAGCATTAAAATATGGAAAATTTCAATATATTCATACGGTCGATATTCGTCGACAACATGATATTCGCTTACTTCCTCGGCATGTGTTCGTTCCTTGCCGTGTCGAAGAACGTAAAGACAGCTTTTGGCTTAGGTCTTGCAGTTACATTTATGCTCGCCATTACACTGCCAATCAACTACTTATTGAATACTTACGTGCTCAAAGAGGGTGCTTTGGCCTGGCTTGGACCTGAGTATGCTCACGTTGACCTCAGCTTCCTTTCGCTGATAATGTTCATTGCTGTAATTGCATCAATGACGCAGTTGGTGGAAATGACGGTTGAAAAATTTGCACCGTCGCTCTATGCTTCGCTCGGCATCTTCTTGCCGTTGATTGCAGTAAACTGCGCTATCCTCGGTGGCTCACTGTTTATGCAACAACGCGATTTTCCAAGCGTAGGCACATCTATTTGCGCTGGTATCGGTTGGGGTATTGGCTGGGTGCTTGCAATCACAGCCATTGCAGCTATTCGCGAACGTCTTGCCAACTATTCAAAGATACCAAAACCACTTCAAGGTGTGGGTATAACATTCATTCTAACAGGACTTATGGGCATTGCTTTCATGAGCTTCCTTGGCATAAAGATCTGATAAAATCAACGCTTAGTCACTGAAAACAATGATATTTCTTCAACAAACACAGATAATGCCCACGCTGATTGCTGGCGTGTCGATATTCTTGATTATCACGCTTTTACTTGTAGCAATACTGCTTATTGCAAAAAAGTATCTCGTAAAGAGTGGTGATGTCAAAATCACTATCAACGGCTCGAAAGAGGTGATTGCCCCTGCTGGCAAGTCGCTGCTGTCAACAATGGCCGACCAAAACATATTCCTCCCATCAGCTTGCGGTGGCAAAGGCAGCTGCGGCCAATGCAAAGTGCAAGTAATGGAAGGTGGCGGCGAAATCCTCCCGACCGAAACGGTGCATTTCTCTCGCAAAGAGATTAAGAACGACTGGCGCCTCGGATGCCAAGTGAAAGTGAAAGAGGATATGCAGATAGGCGTTGACGAATCGGTGCTCGACATCAAAGAATGGGAATGCGAAGTGATTTCTAATAAGAATGTGGCAACATTCATCAAGGAATTTATCGTAGCACTGCCTCCCGGTGAGCATATGAATTTCGTTCCCGGCTCATACGCTCAGATTAAGATTCCAACCTACACAATGGACTACGATAAGGACATCGACAAAAGCCTTATCGGCGATGAATACCTTCCTGCATGGGAAAAATTCGGTTTATTCGGGCTCAAATGTACTAACACTGAAACTACAGTGCGCGCCTACTCTATGGCGAACTATCCTGCTGAGGGCGACCGCATTATGCTGACAGTGCGTATCGCTACTCCCCCATTCAAACCGAAACCCGAAGTTGGATTTATGGACGTAATGCCCGGTATCGCTTCAAGCTACATTTTTACGCTTAAGCCTGGCGATAAGGTTGTTATGAGTGGCCCTTATGGCGATTTCCACCCAATTTTCGATTCAAAAGCAGAAATGATGTGGATAGGTGGTGGCGCTGGTATGGCTCCTCTGCGTGCTCAAATCATGCACATGACCAAGACGCTCCACACTACCGACCGCGTGATGAACTATTTCTATGGCGCTCGTGCGCTCAACGAGGTGTTCTATCTCGAAGACTTCTTGCAGCTTGAGAAGAATTTCCCCAACTTCAAGTTCCACCTTGCGCTCGACCGTCCCGACCCCGCAGCCGACGCTGCTGGCGTGAAATACACTCCTGGATTTGTGCATCAAGTAATCTACGAAACATACCTCAAAGATCACCCAAATCCTGAGGATATCGAATACTACATGTGCGGTCCTGGTCCAATGAGTGCGGCTGTCAACAAGATGCTCGACAGCCTCGGCGTAGAGCCCGAAAGTATTCACTACGACAACTTCGGAGGTTAACAAACTATGACCATAAAGCGAAATATCGACATAGCACGGCTGACGACTTTCGGCATTCACGCCAAAGCCGCAGCCGTTGTCACATATTCTTCGCTCGAAGAATTGGAGCAAATTATTGCCGATAAATCGCTGCCCACACCCATTGTGCACATTGGCGAAGGGAGCAATCTACTGTTTACCGATGATTTTCCCGGGACACTGCTAATTAATGAAGGTGACTCGGTTGAGTTTATAGGGCTCGACGATAATGAGATATTAGTGACTGCCGATGCCGGCATACCGATGGATTTACTTTGTGGTTTCGCTGCAGAATTCGATTTTTGGGGCATAGAAAACCTCTCAGGAATTCCCGGCTCCGTTGGCGCTGCAGTGGTGCAAAATGTAGGCGCCTATGGTGTGGAGTTCAAAGATGTTTTCGTTGAAGCAGATGCCATTGAAGTCGCCACGGGTAAACACCGTAAGTTCACACTCGATGAGATGAACTATGGCTACAGATATTCGCTGCTCAAATCGCAAGAGTGGAAAGGGCGTTACTTCATCTACCGAGTTAAATTCCGTCTATCAGAAGTACCTAATCCGAAACTCGACTACGGTAATCTACGCTCGTCGGTAGGCGAGTCCCCTACCCTTGCAGAGATACGAAAAGCAATAATCGCAATGCGCGACAGCAAGCTGCCCAATCCGTCGGAATATGGCAGCGCAGGAAGCTTCTTCAAAAATCCTGTCGTCAGCCACTCGGAATTCGAACGCATAGTAGCCGAAAATCCAGAATTAGAGATACCCTCGTATCCGGCACCCGACGGCATAAAAATCCCGGCGGCATTCCTCATCGACAAATGCGGTCTGAAAGGACATCAACTCGGCAACGCATCGGTATGGCATAAGCAACCGCTTGTCATTGTCAATCACACTGGCAACGCAACTGGAAGCGAGATACTCGCCTTGGAACGGTTGATTGTCGCGACTGTCGAAAAGCGTTTCGGTATCACACTCCACCCCGAAGTGGAGCATATCTGACAAACTCGAAGCCACGAAACTACGAATCTAAAGCCGCAAAATCCTTAATTCTAAAACCATTAGCCCAGAAGGGCTTTAACAATAAAACAAATACAGCAACACCTAAACATACCAACAATTATGAGTTCATTTATCATTGAAGGAGGTCACAAACTCTCAGGCTCGATAACCCCTCAAGGAGCTAAAAACGAAGCCTTACAGGTGATTAGCGCATGCTTACTCACAAGCGAGCCAGTATGCATCGACAATGTGCCCGACATTCTCGACGTGCGCAATCTCATCGGACTACTTGAAGGTATGGGTGTGACTGTAGAACGGAATAGCAAACACTGCTATACGTTTACCGCCAACGATATTGATCATCAATACATCAATAGCCACGAATTCATCAACCGCTGCGCTACGCTTCGTGGCTCAGTATTGCTCATGGGACCACTGCTTTCCCGATTTGGAAGCACTTTCTTCCCCAAACCGGGTGGCGACCAGATAGGCCGTCGCAAAGTTGACACCCACATTCAAGGCTTTATGGCTTTGGGCGCAACTGCCGAATATGAGCACGACTTAGCGTCGTACAAACTCAGCGCTGAGCACGGATTGAAAGGCACTTACATGTTGCTCGACGAAGCCTCAGTTACTGGTACAGCCAACATCATCATGGCTGCTGTACTTGCAGAAGGCAAGACCATAATCTACAATGCTGCTTGTGAGCCTTACGTGCAACAACTTTGTCGTATGCTCGTAGCTATGGGTGCTCGCATCGAAGGCATCGGCTCAAACCTTTTGAGCGTGTATGGCTGCGGCGAATTGCACGGCACAACTCATCGCATTCTCCCCGACATGATTGAGGTCGGCAGCTTCATCGGTATGACAGCAATGACACAAAGCTCGCTGACAATCAAGGATGTATCAGTCGAAAATCTCGGCATCATACCACAAAGTTTCCGCCGTCTCGGCATCAAAATCGAACAACAAGGCGACGACCTCTACATCCCCGAACAAGAATCATACGAAATCGAAACTGGGCTCGACGGCTCAATCCCCACCATTGCCGACGCGCCATGGCCAGGACTTACCCCCGACCTAATCAGTGTAATCCTCGTGGCAGCTACTCAATGCAAAGGGAGCGTGTTGATACACCAAAAGATGTTCGAAAGCCGCCTGTTCTTCGTTGACCGCGTAATCGACATGGGTGCAAACATCATACTTTGCGACCCCCACCGCGCTGTAGTTGTAGGACTTGACCACCGCTATCAACTCCGCGCACGACGCATGTCATCGCCCGACATCCGCGCCGGTATCGCAATGCTCATTGCAGCAATGTCGGCCAAAGGAACATCCGTCATCGGCAACATCGAACAAATACAGCGCGGCTACGAAGAAATCGACCTCCGCCTAAACGCCCTCGGCGCCAACATCGAGCGCCAAGGCTAATCCCACCACAGAAAAACCGCCAAACCACCGATTGGCATAAACTCATTATCGTATGAGGCTGCTTAAGAATCTTAGGCAGCCTATGTTTCTTTGTGGAAATAGGAAGCTTATGGTTTCGGGGGCGGAAAGGGACGAAATGGGATAGGCGGACGAATCGGCGGGAATGTTTGTGTGGGAGATATTTAATATTTATAATATTAACTGTTAAATTTTATAATATTAAGGAAGAAAATGCGTTTACAATATAGCAGAACATCCACTGTAGGATGCCTTGAACGATGCTTCGTGCATCTTCAACCAATCAATACCAAACGAATGAATCGGCCCAAAATCGAGCCTACTTTCGCAAAATTACGCCTTAAACCACTAACAATCTGCACCTTATAATTGTTAGAGGGAAATAAGAGTATATGCCATGAAAATCGACCAACATAAAAAAGCGTGGTACGTAGTCAGAGTGCACAATATGTCGTTCGACCGCACTCGCCGACGCCTCGAAGAATTAGGATTCGAAATATTCATCCCCGAATATTTCGACATAATCATTTTGAACGGAAAGAAGGTGAAGAGCCTTATTCCTGCGCTCAAGGATATCTTCTTCATTTACGCCACCTACGACCAAATTGAGCGACTTATTACGCAACAAAAGCTTCCGCTGAAGTTTTATTACTCGCATTGCAGCCACATTCAGAATGATGCGCTGTGGGTACGCGAAGAGGATATGAAGATGTTTATGCTGGCGCTTAAAGAGCTTGACCGCAAGCCAATGATCCATGCCTACAACGACCTCAACCTTTCAGCTGGGCAGTATGTACGCATATTGAGCGGCCAGTTTGAAGGAGTCGAGGGCTACTGTTTGCAGCTCGTACGAGGCCAACGCAAGCGTTTGGTGCTCACACTTGGCAACCTCATTTCGGTCAGCCTAATTCTTAACCCCGATGACCTCATCGAGCAGCTCCCCTCTCCCACCCAACCGTAGCATCACAAGCCGGCACACCACCGCCGCGATGCACCAACCAATCACTCCACATTAGGTCAACCGCGACCACCCAACGGCAATGACTCAGGAACAAAACTCCAATATGACTCGGATAGCGAAAAATACGCTATTTCTCTACATCCGTATGTTCATATTGCTTGCAGTGGGATTGTACACAGCCCGTGTCGTACTACAAGCACTTGGAGAAACCGACTACGGCATCTATACTGTAGTTGGTGGAGTCGTTGTATTGTTTAGCTTCCTGAATCATGCGCTGACTACAGCCACTCAGCGCTTCCTAAGTTTCCACATTGGCAAAGAGGACTACGAGAAGGTGTCGGGCGTGTTCTGCATGAGCATAAATGCTTACATCCTTCTTTCTGTCATAATTCTGATTCTTGCTGAAACGGTAGGCTTATGGTTTGTCGACACGCAATTGAACATACCCGAAGAGAGAATGGACGCTGCATTGTGGGTGTATCACCTCTCAGTGGCTACGTTCATAATAAATCTACTACGAATACCCTACAACGCTTCTATCATAGCATACGAGCGGATGCATTTCTTTGCATACCTCAGCCTTATCGAGGCTGTGCTGAAATTGGGCGTAATCTATCTGCTGTTTATCACTAATTACGACCGCCTCGTATTTTACGCCGCTCTCTACACGATTATCCCACTGATTATCAACATAATATATCGCGAATATTGTCGTCGCAATTTTGCCACCACAAGATACCGCACAATATGGGACGCCAAGATATTTCGCGACCTGTTTAGCTTCTCTGGCTGGACGCTCTTCGGCTCAATAGCCAACATTGCCGCGATACAAGGCCTTAATATCCTGATTAACATATTCTTTGGCGTAGTGTTGAACGCAGCTGTTGGCATAGCGACGAATGTCACAAGCCACGTCACTCAGTTTGTGTCGAATTTCCAAACAGCCTTCCAACCGCAAATCATCAAAACTTATGCCGCTGGGAAGGTTGATGAATTCAATAATTTGCTATTCCGCACCTCGAAATTCAGCTTCTATCTGATATTCTTCATCGCACTCCCATTGCTGCTGACCACGCAATCGTTTCTCAATATATGGCTTACTGATGTACCCCCACTTGCGGCTATTTTCTGCCAACTAATATTGATATTTATGATTATCGAAGCTATCTCAGCGCCGCTATGGATGGCAATTCAAGCCACAGGCGAGATACGCAACTATCAGATAATCATGGCGTGCTGCATATTACTAAATCTCCCTCTTACCTACCTTGCATTCATCACTGGGATGTCGGCATATAGCTGTTGGGTAATTCGCATAGTTGTCAACGTATTCACAGTTGTTGTAAGAATTTGGTATCTCAATCGTCATCTCAACTTTCCTGTTGGTCGATTCTGCAAGAATACATTATGGCCAATATTGAAAGTCGCAATCATAGCTGTTCCAGTGCCATTGGTTTTAGCTATGATAATACCCTCCGACCTTAGCCGACTAATCGCAGTAATCGTTGTGTCAGTCGTCATCAACGTGCCTGCGATGTACTATGTGGGTATGACCAAGAACGAGCGACAATTGGCAGTGAATCTCATTCGCACAAAAATACTCCGAAAATCTGAATAACACAATGGAGAACATTTGCCCCAAGAATCTATGCACTGGTTGCTTTGCGTGCAGCAATATATGCCCAAAAGACGCTATCACGCCGAAAGCCGACAATGAGGGATTTGCTCACCCGGCTATTGACGCAGAAAAGTGCATCGATTGCGGACTATGCGAAAAGGTATGCCCTATCAACCACCCCGCTGAGAGGAATTTACCAATCGCAGTATTCAGCGGATGGGCTAATGATGAACGTATTCGTCGCGAAAGCTCATCAGGTGGAGCATTCTCTGTATTGGCACAACAAACATTGTCGGAAGGCGGCATAGTTGTAGGCGCTGCACTCGACGAAAACCTTAAAGCGGTACATATCGCCATCTCCGACGCATCTGAAATGAGCAAATTGCGTGGAAGCAAATACGTTCAAAGCGCTATTGGACTAACGTATCGGCTCATTAAAGAGAAGTTATCGGAAGGTAAGAAAGTGCTATTCAGCGGCACTCCCTGCTATGTTGCGGGGCTTCGCAATTACCTTCAGAAGGAATACGATAACCTTGTAACGGTCGACATTATATGCCATGGCGTGCCATCGCCATTGGTTTTTGAGCAATGGAAGTCTTGGTTTAAGAAGTCTAATTCGGTTGAGACCATTAAAACTATAAAATTCCGCGACAAAAAATTGTCATGGCTATTTTTCAACATGGATGTTGAAGGTACAACCAAATCAGGCGATAAATTTAGCTATGCTGGTGGCTTTTTCAAAGATGCTTGGATTCGCGGATTTCTCTCCGACAGGTTCTTGCGCCCTGCCTGCCACCGATGCCAATTTGCTGACCACCATCGCTGCTCTGATATCACAATAGCCGACTGGTGGGGTTATAAAAACGAGCCTAACGAGCCTAACGATTTCGAGAAAAAAGGCGTATCGCTCATATTATGCAACACAACGAAAGGAGAATCGTTCTTTAATCAAGCTTCAGTTGGGCAAATGTCGATAAAAAGTCGTAAATTTGAGGATGCAATCAAAACCAACCCGACGCTCTCACATCCCACTCGCGAGCCAGCCGACAGAGCTAAGTTTTGGGAATGTTTTCACAATGAAACATTCGACAATGTAGCAAAACGATATATGCGTCCTGTAGGCAAAACCCCGCAAGAATGGATTATGAGCATCACTACGCCGGGCAAACAGCGACAACTAATGCTAAATATATTCTATAAATTCCGACGATTATACCACCTACTATTCCCGTCGAAGAATCCCGACCCGACAGACAGATTGACTATATATCAAAGAGTTTGTCGCCGCCTCAAGTGGTATCGCAATCGGTTTTTCCGCTACCATTACGCCAAATCGATAAAACGGAGCATCTCCAACAAGAAAGGCAAAACAATCTACTTGTTCTGCCCACCAATACACAACAATCTCGGCGACCAAGCTCAAACGATGTGTATTTACCGTTGGTTTAATAGCTATTATCCCGACTACAACGTAGAGTGGATTCCAATGCAAGTGTCGGACGACAAGACATTGGCTCTCGTAAAAGAAAAAATAGCTGACGGCGACTTGATATTCGTTCATAGCGGCTATTTGACCACTGAATTATATGGTTACTTGCCATTTATAGCGCGCATCGTCGATACCTTCACAAGCAATAAAATCACAATATTGCCACAAACAGTGAATATCGCTACCGACGAAATGCGCGATATGTTCACTCGCTCAATCAACGCAAATCCGAATGTAACATTCATTTGTCGCGACGAAACATCCTATGCTAAAGCCCAAGAGCTATTTACCTGTCGAGTACTTCTGTATCCCGATATTGTGACCTCACTTATTGGGCTTGAAGAATTCAATTTCGCAACAAATCGCAATGGCATACTAATGGTGTTGCGCGACGACAAGGAAAAGTTTTATTCCGACGAGCAATTAGCCGCTCTCGCGTCAAATCTCCAAAACAAAGGAGTCAAAATCGAAAGATTCGATACCACAATAAACTGTTCTCCATTCACGTGGACTCTGAATCGAGAACGAACAATCAAACGCTATCTGCGAAAATTCGCCGATTACAAACTGATTATTACCGACCGCTATCACGGCACCATATTTGGACAGATTGTTTCAACTCCAACGATTGTAATAGCGTCATCCGACCATAAGCTCGCAAGCGGGGTTAGGTGGTTCCCTGAAGAATTCAGCAATCAACTATTCTTTGCAGAAAGCCTTGAACAGGCTGAACGTATTGCTGAACGTATTCTTCAACAGGACTCACACCCAACTCAATCCGCGCCATATTTCAACGAAAACTATTGGTCGAAACTTCACAACGAACTATAAAAATACGATTCATATATGTTGTATGAGGGCACTGGGGTAGGCTCCCCATTCATATTCTTTGCAGCTCGCTTTCTCGTTCTGTTAGTGCTATGCATTGCAGGATATGGGATATCGTATGGTAAACCAGAAAACTTTAAGAAATATGCTTGGTTTGCCGGCATAGTATATTCATTAGTTGAAGGACTTCGATGGCTTCGCGGTGCCGACTACTGCCATTACTACAACGACATTGTTACAAATCTTGGAGAAAATCCGATGAACCTATATGGCGAACGAATCATAACTCCTGAGCCTGAATTGATTTATCAACTATGGATAAACTTTTTTAATTTTACAACACTGCCTTTCTGGGTGGCGTTCATATTCTATAGTGCGCTGCTTATAGGTGGGCTACTTTTAGTCGTAAAACAGTTTCCTAAATCAGCTGTTATTGCACTCCCCCTCTTCTTCGTCTTGACGGTTGACTCATCGGAGAATCTCATCCGACAATACTTTGCAGAGGCTTTAATGTTCTATGCCTACTATTTCCATTTGAAAGAAAAGAGGGCATGGATGGTTGCAATGCTTATTATCGCACCACTAATCCACTATTCGGCCATAGCTGTCGACATTATATTTTTGGCCATAGTCTTGACATGGAAGCCGCTCGAAAAGTTCTACCGCAGCTATGCGACATTAGGCGTACTGTTTGCGATATTCCTTTATGGATATTTCGTGTTCGACATCTCTAACTTCCAATTCATCGCTGACTTTGCATACGAAAACGTAGACCTTGGCGACGATAAAGCAGCACTCTACGTCGACGGCGCAGACCAATGGTTGTCGGAAGAGGGAAGTCTTGCAGAGACACAACTCGGAGTAAGCGTTGGCGCAATAAGTATCTACAACAACATCGTAAAATTCATTGCATACAGCGTAATTATCATCATTGGATTCTTGCTTGTACGCGCTGACAAACGATTGGCCGTTGCTTACGCATTTTCGTACATTGCCATACTCCTAAAAACCACATGTAGCGACATTGAGCTATATCTACGCCTATATTATTGGTTTGTAATCCTCCTGCCTATCATTGCTGGATGTGTGTTCAACAAAGATAATCTCAAACCAATTTGGCGTGCGCTCATCCTTGGAGTGTTCATCCTCTGCTTCCTATGGTACGGATTCCTCCGCTCAGGATTCTCTGCAACACTCTTTGGATATGGATTTATATGGGATGCCAACGTCAATATTTGGTAAAATCAACTGTAATATAGCTCTGAAACAACCATTATGCTGCTGAGCATTATCATACCGGTCTACAAAGTAGAAAAATATATAGGCAAATGCCTCGCAAGCCTGTACGACTGCAACGCTTCTACAGCCGACTACGAGATAATTGTAGTCAATGACGGCACACCCGACCGAAGCATGGATGTAGTCTACGAATATGCAAAAAGCCGCTCCAACATCACCATTATTAATCAGGAGAATGCTGGGTTAAGTATGGCACGCAATGCTGGGTTGAAGATAGCGCAAGGAGAATACATCTGGTTTGTTGATAGCGACGATTGGCTTTGCCATAATGCCATTGACAACGTACTCGCAGCGATACAATCCACGAGATTCGAAATTTACGTAATCCCCTTTATAAATTGGCTGGAATCAAAAGGAGACAGCATTATAGAGGAGTCTCAACTCGGCAAGTATTTCGTAATCAAAGGTTCGAAGTATCTATTTGAAGGTTATTACAACTCCCCTGCTCAGAGATTCATAATAAGCCACGAGCTAATTAAGAGACACAAACTCAGCTTCTACCCTGACATTCTTCACGAAGATCTTGAATTCTGTCCAAGAGCATTGTATTTAGCTGAGCGAGTTGGATTTATAGATGAGCCGGCATACGTTTATCGCTTGCGCGCAGAAGGTAGCATTACTTCCAATTTCAATAGGCGCAATTTCGACTCACTCAAAATCGCTTATGACCAACTTGGCAAGTTTGGGGAAACTCACATCAAACATAACGACAGAAACTATTGGACAGCATACCGTTCGAAGCATCTTTTTTACTTCTATTACAAGCTAATTACATCAATTCGACAGAATCCCGATTCTGCTGAATTAATGGAATCATACTTTGAGTATCTGCCTCTAATTCGACGTAATATCCGAGGGATGCTAAAATCTAAGCACTTGAAAAAAAGTCAAATTAAAGATGCTTTATTGATTTCGCTTTTTCCAAACAAAGCATTTTCTTACTATCTGAAACATTGGCAATGAATATCGTCTACTATACATCGACCGACTTTCTTGACTCAGATATGCCCCTAATCAGGGAATATCAACAAATGGGGCACAGAGTGAAAGTGTTTATACCATTGGCGCCATTCAACATCAAGGGCTCGGTGGTTAACATCAAGGAACTCAAACCAGTGGACGACATTGTCAAAGCTACAGAATACTCTGAGATTTTAGTCTACAAAGATTTCATTGACCTTAACGACATTTACTTCGTCAATCGTTCTACGTCGAGCGTGCGAACAATGGCGTATTTCAGAACGATGAAGAAAATGTGCAAGATGATAGCTGATTTCAATCCCGACGCTATTCATTGCACATTCCCACTCGACACTCTCGACTGGCTACTGATTCGGTTCAGAAAGAAATTGGTGCTTACGATGCACGATCCATTCCAGCACTCATCGAAGGGTGGTTTGCGAACCAACCTGTTCCGCTGGTTGTCAGTGAAATTAGTGCCAAAGATTGTACTATTGAATTCTGTACAGAAGCAAGATTTCCAACGAGTTAATCACGTAAGCTGCAAACGCATACTCATCAACCGCCTTGGCGTTTACACCGCATCTCGAACATTCGTCAAGGATGACGCCGAAAATGACTGCAATACATTGCTATTCTTCGGCAAGATTTCGCCCTATAAAGGAATTGAATATCTGTGTGAAGCAATGGTTGATGTGCATCGCGAATACCCTCAAGCTAAACTCATCATTGCAGGAGGGGGCAAAATACCGTTTGACTACACTCCTTACGAAGGGCTCGACTACATCGAACTGCGCAATCGATTTATCCCAACGCCCGAAATTGCAGAGCTGCTTGGCAAAGTGGGATTTACAGTGTGTCCCTATCGCGACGCGACTCAGAGCGGCGTGATTATGACCGCATTTGCTCTCGACTGCCCAATTGTTGCATCAAACGTGGGTGCACTTTCTGAGCAGATTGAAGATGAAAAAACTGGTTTGCTCGTGCCTCCATGCGACTCTAAAGCACTCGCTTCAGCTATAAAACGTATGCTCGGCAATCCTGGGCTACAACATCAAATGCGCGAAAACATTCGCTTGCGCAACACCAACTCCGAGAATAGTTGGAGCAACATTGCTGCAAAATATATCGAATTCTACAACAAGAAACTCCATTAATGATGAGCACTCGCTACTCTTTCGTCATACTCCATTACAACGCAACCGACGACACCATTGAGTGCGTCGATTCAGTGCGCAAGTATATGGCTGGCAAAGATTACCATATTGTGTTGGTCGACAATGCTTCGCCAAATGGGAGCGGGCCATTGCTTCGAGAGAAATACGGGAGCGACAATGATATCACATTAATATTATCTGACAAAAATCTTGGATTCTCAGGCGGCAATAACATCGGATTTGCCTATGCAAAGCAACATTTGAGCCCCGATTTCATCGTTATGCTCAACAACGACACCCTATTGTTGCAAGCTGATTTTGCAGAACTCATAGAAAGTGAATATGCCGAAAGCCATTTCGCTGTGCTTGGACCAAAGGTTGAATCCCCAGGCAACTACTGCCGCTCCAATCCCGTATCTCTAACCGAACGTAGCCTTTTTTACTACATACGAAAAACCGTACAAATATTATTCAATTACGTAATTAGCTTCATCGGCATAGAACCTTACTATCAACGACTTAAAGGGCGCAGGAATGGACACAGCATTGCAAAATGCGACGGCAGCTACGAAACTCGACGTTTGGAAGGTGTGCAACTTCATGGTTGCTTCTGGATATTCTCAAAGGAATATATCGAGCTATTCGATGGGCTGAACGCCAAAACTTTTCTATACGGAGAGGAGCCTTTGCTGCATCGCCGTCTGATTGTCAACAATCTAAAATCGGTCTACAATCCCGCCATTCGGATATACCACAAAGAAGATGCGTCGACAAAAACAATCCACCGCAATGCTCGAAAAAAGCAATTATTCGTCGACAAATTAGCCCTCAAAGCCAACTGGGCGATAATCTGCAACCGCTTCACCGAACACCGTCTGAAGCCGTAAACAACTTTAACTCTACTACAATGTCACCAGTCATTACGATAATAATTCCTCATAAGAATTCATCTAAATTACTCAATCGCCTGCTTGTGTCGATTCCGAAGCACGAGGATTGGCAAGTTATTGTAGTTGACGACCATAGCTCTGAAGAAGAATGCAATGCCGTAAAACAGCTATGCAAATCTTTTGATTTCGAGTGCTACGACAATCCTTATACCACTGCTGGTGGCGCAAGAAACAAAGCCCTCGAACACGCCAAAGGTAAGTGGATTTTGTTTGCAGATGCTGATGATTATTTCACAACAGAACTTTACGAGGCAATAAGCAGAAACGTCAATTCAGAAGCCGACATTGTATTTTTCTCTGCAATAAGCAAGGATAGCGACACTGGCGAAGAAGCATTTCGCAATGAGCATATTGTCGAAATGATTAACAAATATCATACAACCGCTGACGATGGTTATTTGCGGTACAAGTTGCTTGCCCCGATCAGCAAACTCATTCGCCACGAACTAATCACCGACAATAATATCAAATTTGAAGAGCGCCCAGCTGGCAACGATATGTGGTTTTCTATAAACACTGGTATCGCCGCACGGAAGGTTGAATGTGATAATACTGCAATATATTGTATCACAATTCGCAAAGGGAGTATAACTACAACAATATCCCCAAATCTATTTGAGCACAGATTGCAAGCAAGCATTCGAACCAACAAGCTACTCCGAAAACACAAACTCAATAAATACCAAATCTCGCTCCTATATTTCCTCGGGATGTCGTATCAATTCGGGTTAAAGTATATGCTTCATGTTGCAAAATGCGTATTATTCAGCGGAACATCCTTACTGATAGGATTAAACAAGATTCTAAAAATAAACAAGGTTCTCAACGACCGACAAAACAGAGCAAAACTCACAAGAGTAAAAAATTAAAAGTCAATAACATTATGGCATATCATACATTATGAAACTTAATAATCACAAAATCTGCGTAATTGGACTTGGATATGTAGGCTTGCCACTTGCTCGCCTATTCTCCACTAAATATACAACTATTGGCTTCGATATGAAGTCCGAACGTGTCAATGCCATTATGCAAGGGCACGACGCTACTTTAGAAGTCAGCGACGAATTGCTACAGAATGCTATCAACAATGGATTTGTTTGCACATCAAACATAGAGGATATACGCGATTGCAACATATATATTGTAGCAGTACCAACTCCTACCGACAATTATAATCATCCCGACCTCAAACCATTGTGGGGCGCAAGTGAAACTGTAGGAAAAGTAATTTCAAAAGGTGACATTGTAATATACGAATCAACTGTTTACCCCGGAGTTACCGAAGAAGAATGCATACCTGTAATCGAACGTGTGTCAGGGTTAAAATTCAACGTCGATTTCTATGCTGGCTATTCGCCTGAGAGAATCAACCCTGGAGATAAGGAGCATACGGTTGAAAAAATCAAGAAAGTTACATCTGGGTCAACCCCTGAAATCGCGGACATCGTTGACGACCTCTACAATAGCGTACTCCTAAATGGAACTCACAAAGCTCCCTCGATAAAGGTGGCTGAAGCTTCTAAAATCATTGAAAACTCGCAGCGCGATGTGAATATTGCATTTATGAACGAGTTAGCCAAGATATTCAATGCAATGGGCATTGACACTCACGACGTTATCGAAGCTGCTGCATCAAAGTGGAATTTCATAAAACTCAATCCGGGTTTGGTGGGTGGTCACTGCATCAGCGTTGACCCATATTATCTCATACAGCAAGCTCAAGTTTATGGTGTGCTGCCACGCATAATGTTTGCTGCCCGTAGATTAAACGATGGTATGGGAGAATATGTTGCAGAGCAAACCATAAAGTGTATGAACAAAAAGGGAAGCATCGTAAAAGATTCCAATATACTAATTCTCGGCATCACATTTAAGGAGAACTGTCCCGACATTCGCAATTCAAAAGTTGTTGACATATATAACACGCTTTCCGACTATACATCAAACATTACAGTATTCGACCCTTGGGCCGACAAAGCAATTGTAAACCACGAATACGGCATTGATTGCACCAACGATTGGGATGCAATTAAAGACAAAAAGTTCAATGCAATAATCCTTGCTGTTGCTCACAAAGAGTTTGCAGGCATCGATTTCAGGGAGATGCTTGCCGAATGTGGTGTAATTTACGATGTCAAAGGTGCATTGCCGAAAGAACAAATCGATGCTCGACTATAATAAGCCTATTCTATTGTAGTAACGCTAAATTCTCTTTCCAATGAAGCATAAATTATTAAACATATCCATTGATAGGATTACTACGGAGCAACTCCTGAACGACCTTACTGAGGGAGTGCTTCTGACTCCAAATTTGGATCATATGGTCAACTTACAGCACAACAGAGAGCTTTACGATGCATATTGTACGGCTGATTGGGTTGTATGCGATAGCCGTATTCTATACTTCCTTTCAAAAACCACGAAAAAGCCTCTTCCCGAAACAATTCCCGGTAGCTCATTCTTTAGAGAATTTTATCTCTATCACAAAGATGACCCCGATTGTAAAATATTATTATTAGGGGCAAAACCAGGTGTTGCAGACCAAGCAATGGAGAACATAAATAAAACGTGTGGACGAAAAATTGTTGTTGGAGCACACTCTCCGTCATTCGGCTTTGAGAAAAATGAGGAAGAAAACAACGCTATAATCGAAATCATTAAGCAAAGCAATGCAAATGTAGTGCTTGTAGGCGTAGGCTCTCCAAAACAAGAACTATGGATAATGCGACATAAAAATCGATTACCTCAAGTGAAAATATGGCTTCCACTCGGAGCTACAATCGATTTTGAAAGCGGGCAATTAAAGCGTGCTCCGCGTATTGTACAGCGTATTGGAATGGAATGGTTGTATCGCGTAATAAAAGAGCCAAAGCGACTATTTAAGCGTTATTTTGTCGACGATATGAAATTCTTCATCTACTATCTAAAATTTCGTCTAAACCTCTACAAAAATCCTTTTCAATCGTAATTGATCTACAACGCAAATTCGCAAACCAATCAAACAAACTCCATAAGAAAGGCGTACAAAACTAACAATTTTGATACGCCTTTTTATGCACAACAAAAGTTTTAACTAAGCATTAATCTAATTTACGTTATAAAACAAGGGGTGTGACTTAATCGGAATTGATTAGCCACACCCTTTTTTATGTATAAAGGCTTATCCCTTATTGCTTTGTGTCTGGGATTGTCACTTATGATATTTGTGTCGGGAAGTATCCTTTAATCTGTGTATGTAGTTGGAGATTAGTCTTCGACGGGGATGTCTTTGTTGACGTTCTTGCAACCAATGAGGCTGTAGTAGAGGATGTATGCTAACATTGCTACTACCAACCAGTAACTCTGCATGTAGCCTACGGCCGGTGCGAGCACGAGGTCTTGGATGAGTGGCATTACACCACCACCAACTACGAGCGCCATGAAGATACCTGAAGCTTGTTCGGTGTATTTGCCAAGCCCTTCAACACAGAGGTTGAAGATACCACCCCACATGAGTGATGTGCAAAGACCGCAGAGCACGAGGAAGAGTGCAGAGAGGGGCACTTGAGGTGTTTCAAGCATCTTAGGTGCCATTTCTACTTTGATGTTGCTACCATTTTCAAGTTTATCGGCTGCTTCAGGATACTGAGTCCAATCGAAAGCTGCAGCATCAGCCTTGAATGCTTCGATAGCTTCAGCTGAAAGACCTGCATCGGTAAGGATTGCTTCAGTTTTTTCAGTTGGGTTGTAGATGAATTCAGGCACTGAGAAGCTTACAGTTTTGGGAGTGAAGATTGCAATCAACACGAGCACACAGCCTAAACTTGACACAGAAATCATCTGAGCGCGAGTTGAAATCTTTGCGCTGATTGAGCTTGAGAGTGCACGACCTACGAGCATAAGCAACCAGTATACCATCACGATTGCGCCACCGATAGCAGCACCATTCACGAGAATGCCTGCACCCTTTTCAGTAGCATTTGAGAGGTAGAAGTTAAGTTCGCCGGGGATTGAAATTTCAACACCTACATAGAAGAAAATAGCGATTGCACCGAGCACAAAGTGACGGAACGACCATGCTGAGTGTTTTGATTTTGCTTTAACAACACCAGCAGCTTTTTCAGCTTTTGCGCGTTCGAGAGCTGGCTCGGGGATGCTAACAAAAGTAATAATAATGTAAGAGAGTGCGAAGATTGCCATACCCGCGAAAAGAAGCGGAGCAACTGAGCTCATTGATGTTTGAGGAGTAAGTGTACCGATAAGAGCACCAACAAGCATTGGAGTCAATGAACCAGTCAAAGAGTTGAGAGTAGCACCTGATTGGATGAGCTGGTTACCTTTGTTACCGCCACCACCGAGTATGTTGAGCATGGGGTTAACAACTGTGTTGAGCATACATACGCAGAAACCGCAGATGAATGCACCAAGGAGGTAGATGAAGAGGTTGAGTGTAACAGCCTGTCCGCCGTAATTGAGCACTGTAATATCAGCGCCGAAAATACTTGAAACATACTGAACAGCTAAGCCGATGAAACCGACTGCGAGAGCGATAAGAGCAGTTTTCTTATAACCTACGGTCATAAGCATTTTACCTGCTGGGATACCCATGAAAAGGTATGCAGCGAAGTTCATCATGTTGCCGAGCATGCCCGACCATTCATACTTGAAGCCCCAGATATTACCAAATGGAGCAGCCATGTTTGTTACAAACGAAATCATCGCAAACATAAAGAACATCGTGATGATTGCCACGACGTTGCTTTTCTGTTGCGGAGCAGAAGATTTTTGTGTCATGATAAATGATATGGTAAGAATTAATTAATTTGTTAATTTTACAACGCAAAGATAATAGTTTTTATGGTGAAAAAACAATAATGATGTAGAAAATTCGTGTCATTTTTGGTCAATTCAGCAAAATGAGACACTTGATTGGGTAAAAAAATGGCATTTTTTACTAAATTTGCATTGTGATTGCATACACATATATATAATATGACTCTAAAACCTCTGATAGTGATTCCCGCCCGAGGGGGCAGCAAGGGGATTCCGCACAAAAACATTGCGCTTTTGGCTGGACAGCCTTTGCTGGCCTACACTATCGATGTGGCTCGAGCAATCGCACCAACCGAACGCATCATTCTATCGACCGACGACGCGGCGATTGCTGAAACCGCTCGCCAGTGTGGTTTGCCTGTTGAGTATGTGCGCCCGGCTGAGTTGGCAACCGATACGGCAGGGTCGCGTGAGGTAATACTCGATGCAATGCTGTGGGCCGACAACAAAGGCATCGACTACAACTGCGTAGTGCTTCTTCAACCCACATCGCCGCTTCGCAATTGCGACGACGTGCGTGCCGTGATGAACGCTTACTCAACCGATATCGATATGGCTGTCAGCGTGAAGGAAGCGGCTTCCAATCCCTACTACAATTGCTACGAAACCGACTCCGACGGCTTCCTAAAAATCTCGAAAGGTGACGGACAGCTCACTCGCCGACAAGACGCCCCAAAGGCTTACGAAATCAATGGTGCTGTCTATGCCATAAACCCTGCATCAATACGCTCAATGCCTATAGGTGCATTTCCGCGACGCATTGCAGTTGAAATGCCTGCTGAACGCTCTATCGACATCGACACCCCATTAGACCTCATCATTGCCGAAGCATTATTAAAGAATGTAAGCAAGAAATAAACATCGACCAAACAAAAAAACATTCACCTATACCAATGGATAGGCACATCATAAAGCAGAACGAAACAATACGCAAAGCCCTTGAGCAGCTCAACAACCTTTCGGGCGAAGCTATGACGTTGATAGTCACCGATGCCGACAATCACGCTATCGGCACACTTACCGACGGCGACATCCGACGCAGCATCATTGCCGGACATCAGCTCGACGATATGGTCTATAGCATTGCCTACCGTCAATTTGAATACGTTCGCAAAGGGAGCGCCGAGGTCGCACGACTCAAAGAGTTGCGCCAACGCGGTATTCGTCTGATACCTGTGCTCGACAACGAGAATCATCTGTGCGAGCTCATTGACCTCAATACCACTGCCAACCGATTGCCTGTCAGCGCATTGATAATGGCTGGGGGGAAAGGAGAACGCCTACGTCCGCTGACCCTCTCGAAGCCGAAACCGCTTCTCGAAATCGAAGGAAAAGCTATCATTGACTACAATGTCGAAGCCCTTGCCAAAGCTGGCATCGACAACATCACTGTAAGCACAAAATATCTTGCCGAACAGATTGAAAATCACTTCAGTAAGTCAGTTGCAGGAGTCGACGTACGCTGTATGCGCGAAGATGAGCCAATGGGCACAATCGGCGCAATAGCAATGGTCGACGATTTCACTCACTCAACAGTTCTCGTTATGAACTCCGACCTGCTGACCGACATTTCATTCGAAGATATGTACATAAAGCATGTCGAAGAGGAAGCCGACATCACTGTTGCGGCAATACCATACACTCTGTCGGTGCCTTTTGCTATCCTATCGACCGAAGGCTCTCGCATCACGGCACTCGAAGAGAAACCAGTCTACTCTTACTATGCCAACGCTGGCATCTACCTCATATCTGAAAAAGCAGCCGCAATGGTCAAGCGCGGTGAACGCACCGATGCAACCGACTTGATTGAACGCGCCATTGCATCAGGGCTTAAAGTGGTGTATTTCCCAATCAACGGCACATGGATTGATGTTGGAACCCCAGCCGACTTCCGCCATGCCGCCGACATTATGAAATACCACCTCAATCGATAAACAGTTTTTCACATCAAAAACCGTATCGCCAAATCTTACTATCAACTACCTTCAGTTCCCTCTCAATCCATTAAAACTGTAGCTCTCTCCTATTCAAAACCACACAAAAAAACATTACTTTGAATTATGGCTGAATCCAACTTTATAGATTATGTAAAAATACTTTGCCGTAGTGGCAAAGGTGGAGCAGGCTCTGCTCACTTCCACCGCGCTAAATATGTGCCCAAAGGTGGCCCCGACGGAGGGGATGGCGGACGCGGTGGGCATATCATACTCCGTGGCAACCGAAATATGTGGACACTGCTACCGCTACGCTACCGCCGACATATCTTTGCTGGCAATGGACAGCCTGGCACTGCAGGACGTAGCTTCGGTAAGGACGGCGAAGACGTAATAGTCGACGTGCCCTGCGGCACCGTAGTGTTCGACTCCGAGTCGGGCGAATTCCTTTGCGAGGTGACCGACGACGGCGAAGAAGTAAAGCTCCTCAAAGGTGGACGCGGAGGTCTTGGCAACTGGCATTTCAAGTCAGCCACCAACCGCACACCCCGATATGCACAGCCTGGTGAGCCTGCAATAGAGAAAAGCGTCGTGCTTGAGTTGAAACTACTTGCCGACGTTGGTCTAGTAGGATTTCCCAATGCAGGCAAATCAACGCTGCTATCAGCCGTATCGGAAGCACGCCCCAAAATTGCCGACTATCCATTCACCACAATGGAGCCGCAATTAGGCATCGTCAGCTACCGCGGCGGACGCTCATTCGTAATGGCCGACATCCCGGGCATCATCGAAGGCGCCAGCGAAGGGCGCGGAGTTGGGCTACGCTTTCTGCGTCACATCGAGCGCAATGCAGTGCTGCTATTTATGGTACCAGCCGATGCCGACGACATTAAAGCCCAATACGAAATCCTGCTCAACGAGTTGGAGCAATTCAACCCACAACTTGTCGATAAGCCACGCGTGCTCGCAATCACCAAGAGCGATATGCTCGACGACGAGCTGATTGCCTAAATCGAAAAGACGCTCCCCGAAGGTGTTGCACACGTATTCATCTCAGCCGTAACAGGCTGGGGATTGGACAACCTCAAGGACTTGCTCTGGGGCGAAATCACCGACGAGCGCAACCGCATTGAGCCTCAACCTATCACCCACCGACCACTCGACCGCCAGCATCGTGTGCGCGAAGAGGATGAGTTCATATTCGAACAAACTCCTATCGACGACGAAGATGACTTCATCGAAGAGGATTGGGATGAAATCGGCTGGGATTACGACGAAGAAAATCTCACAGAATAATCGTCGCTGACGATTCGACTCACGATTGGATGCTAAATTTTGATTTTTTCATTTTTTAGCATCCTTTTTCCGTCTATTTCAGTGGATGATTTTGAGGATATTTGGATTTTTTTTGGTAAATTTGCAAAGTTATATTGCCGACCGTTGATTTCAATCCATTGACGGCCATTATTTCATTTAAAAACAAACAAAAAACCATTTTATAAAATTTTAAAATCATGGAAATCTCCCACATCGAACATGTCGGTATCGCGGTGCCTTCTCTTGAAGAGGCTATCCCATTCTACGAAAAAATGCTTGGTCTGAAATGCTTCGCTATCGAAGAAGTAGTTGACCAAAAAGTACGTACAGCATTCTTCAAAGTTGGCCAAACCAAAATTGAGCTTCTCGAAGGCACATCTGAAGATAGCGCCATCTCGAAATTCATTGCCAACAACGGTGGCCGCGGTGGCATCCAGCACATCGCATTCGCTATCGAAGACGGCGTAGCTAACGCATTGGCTGAAGCAGAAGAAAAAGGTTGCCGCCTAATCGACAAAGCTCCCCGTAAAGGTGCTGAAGGCCTCAACATCGCATTCCTTCACCCAAAATCAACTTGCGGCACTCTCATCGAGCTCTGCGAAGACCCCAACAAATAAATCAATCAACAACACATTTATACAAAACAAATGAGCAACCAGCTTGAAAAAGTAAAAGAGCTTATCGAACTACGCGCCGAAGCACGTCTCGGTGGCGGCGAAAAAGCTATCCAAAAACAGCACGAACGCGGCAAATACACCGCTCGTGAACGTATCGCCCAACTTCTCGACGAAGGTTCGTTTGAAGAAATCGACATGTTTGTGCGTCATCGTTGCACCAACTTCGGAATGGACAAGAAAAGCTTCCTTGGCGACGGTGTAGTAACTGGCTACGGCACAATCGAAGGCCGCTTGGTTTACGTATTCGGACAAGACTTCACCGTGTTTGGTGGCGCATTGTCAGAAACCATGGGCTTGAAGATTTGCAAAATCATGGACATGGCTATGAAGATGGGCGCACCCGTAATCGGTCTTAACGACTCAGGCGGCGCACGTATTCAAGAAGGCATCAACGCATTGGCTGGCTACGCTGAAATCTTCCAGCGCAACATCCTCGCTTCAGGTGTAATTCCTCAGATTTCATGTATCCTCGGTCCATGCGCCGGTGGTGCTGTTTATTCTCCTGCACTCACCGACTTCACTATCATGGCTAAGGGTATCTCATACATGTTCCTCACTGGTCCTAAAGTTGTAAAAACTGTAACTGGTGAAGACGTAAGCCAAGATCAGCTCGGTGGCGCAGAAGTTCACTCTCAGAAGAGTGGTGTAGCTCACTTTGCTGCAGAAGATGGCGAAGAAGCACTCAAAATCACTCGCAAGCTCTTCAGCTACATTCCTCAGAACAACCTCGAAGAGCCCCCATTGGTAGAATGTACCGACCCAATCGACCGTCTCGAAGATTCACTCAACGAGATTATCCCCGACTCAGCTAACCGTCCTTACGACATGCTCGAAGTAATCGGTGCTATTGTCGACAACGGCGAATTCCTCCAAATCCAGAGCGACTATGCTAAGAACATCATCATCGGCTTCGCTCGCTTCAATGGTCAGTCAGTTGGTATCGTAGCCAACCAGCCTAAATTCCTCGCTGGCGTGCTCGACAGCAACGCTTCACGCAAAGCTGCTCGCTTCGTTCGTTTCTGCGATGCATTCAACATTCCATTGGTTACGCTTGTCGACGTTCCCGGATTCCTTCCCGGCACTGGTCAAGAATACAACGGCGTTATTCTCCATGGCGCAAAACTGCTCTACGCATTCGGCGAAGCTACTGTGCCCAAAGTTACAGTTACATTGCGTAAGAGCTACGGCGGTAGCCATATCGTGATGAGCTGCAAACAGCTCCGTGGCGACATGAACTACGCATGGCCAACAGCAGAAATCGCTGTTATGGGTGGCGCTGGCGCAGTTGAAGTGCTTTATGCTAAGGAAGCTAAGACAGCTGAAAATCCTGCTGAATTCCTCGCTGAAAAAGAAGCAGAATACAACAAGCTCTTCTGCAATCCTTACAACGCTGCTAAATATGGCTACATCGACGATGTTATCGAGCCTCGCAACACTCGTTTCCGCATCATCCGTGCCCTCCAGCAGCTTGCTACTAAGAAGGTTACCAACCCCGCCAAAAAACACGGCAACATTCCTCTATAATCCCCTATCGACCATAAATCACAGTTATGAAAAAATTATTTATAACGTTACTCGTCGTCATAGCGGGATGCTCAGTGGCAATGGCACAAAGTCGCGGTGGCTTGCGCATCAACGAGGTAATGGTGGTCAACGACTCAAGCGTTGTAGACGATTACGGCGAACGTCACGCCTGGATTGAGCTCTACAACTCTACGTTTGGACCACTTGAAATCTCAAGTGTATACCTCACCACCGACTCATTGCAGCCCAAAATGTATCCCGTGCCCCTCGGCGATGTAAACACAAAAATACCCAAACGTCAGCACGTTATCTTTTGGGCCGACGGACAGCCCGACAAAGGCACATTCCACACTAATCTTCATCTCGTCCCCGGACAAGACAACTGGATTGGTATCTACGATGCTAATGGCAAGACACTCATCGACGAAGTGCTTGTGCCTGCCAGCCTTCTGCCCAACACATCCTACGCTCGATGCGATGATGGTATTCAAAATGAAGAAAACCCTGCCGCTGCATGGGAAGTTCGCGATGGCTCGCCAGAGAAATACATCACTCCAAGTAGCAACAATGTGATTCGCGACACCAACTCTCGAGTTGACCTTTTCCACGACTTAGACAAATCAGGTGTTGCTCTGACCATTATGGCTATGAGTATCGTATTCTCAGCTCTGCTCACACTCTGCATCTGCTTCTGGATTATCAGCCGCATCGGCAATATGGTGCTCCGTCGCAACAAGATGAAATCACAGAACATCAGCCCTGCTGAAGTAGCTATCAAGGACCAACCAGAGCACGATTCTGGCGAAGTAATCGCTGCAATCGCTATGGCTCTTCGCGACCACCTCGAAGCTCACGACACAGAGCAAACCGTTCTCACAATCAATAAGATTAAGAAAGCGTACTCTCCGTGGAGTTCTAAAATCTACAATATGCGCGAAATCCCTGGACGCAAGTAATTTCATCATCAAACCATCACTATTAATATAGCAATGAAAGAATATAAATATAAAATCAACGGTAACAACTACACAGTAGCTGTAGGCGATATCGAAAACGGATTTGCTCAAGTTGAAGTAAACGGTATGCCCTATCGCGTAGAGCTCGAGCAGAAAGTTTCAGCTACAGTAGTTTCAACTCCTCGCCCATCAGCAGCTCCTCGCACTGCTACTGGCGAAAAAGTAATCACCAAACCTGCAAGCAGCGGTGCTGGCCACAAAGTGACAGCTCCACTCCCCGGTGTAGTGCTTTCAATCAATGTAAAAGTTGGCGACACTGTGAAAGCATCCGACACAGTAGTAATGCTTGAAGCAATGAAGATGGAAAATGCTATTCACGCTGGTCGCGATGGCAAAGTTGCATCAATCAACGTTAACATCAACGAATCTGTGCTCGAAGGTACAACTATCCTCACTATCGAATGATGAGAGTGTAGCTCACATCACATTTTAATTAGCCTCACTCTGAAAAATCCTATAAATAATGGAAATGTCATTTAGTGAATTCATCATTGGAAACCTTACCAGAATCTGGGAACTAACCGGTTTCTATAATGCAACATGGCAGCACTTAGTTATGCTGCTCGTGGGCTTATTCTTCATTTTCCTCGCGATTAAGAAGAATTTCGAGCCTATGCTGTTGGTGCCAATCGGTTTCGGTATGCTCATAGGTAACGTCCCATTCAACACAGGTGCTGGACTTGAAATCGGTATCTACGAACAGGGCTCTGTGCTCAACATCCTTTACAATGGTGTGAGCGCAGGTTGGTATCCCCCACTCATCTTCTTGGGCATCGGTGCTATGACCGACTTCTCGGCACTTATTGCTAATCCCAAGTTGATGCTTATTGGTGCTGCCGCTCAGTTTGGTGTGTTCGGTGCTTATATGATTGCTACCGCTATCGGCTTTATGCCCGACCAGGCTGCCGCTATCGCTATCATCGGTGGTGCCGACGGTCCAACTGCAATCTTCTTGTCGTCGAAACTCGCACCCAACTTAATGGGCGCAATCGCCGTGTCGGCTTACTTATATATGGCGCTCGTGCCACTGATTCAGCCACCAATCATGCGACTGCTCACCACTAAGAAGGAGCGCGTAATCAGAATGAAACCCGCACGTGCCGTTTCTCAAAACGAGAAAATCATCTTCCCTATCGTGGGTATGCTTTTGACTTGCTTCGTAGTACCTTCAGCTCTTCCACTGCTCGGTATGCTCTTCTTCGGCAACCTTCTGCGCGAATGTGGCGTAACTACTCGCTTGGCTAAAACTGCTTCAAATGCATTGACCGACATCGTGACTATCCTCTTGGGTATGACTGTAGGTGCCTCTACTCAGGCTACTACTTTCTTGACCAAAGAAACGATTTTCATCTTCTTCCTCGGTTTCATGGCATTTATCATCGCATCTACTTCAGGCGTGTTGTTCGTGAAATTGTTCAACCTCCTGTTGCCTAAGAGCAAGAAAATCAATCCGCTCATCGGTAACGCAGGCGTATCAGCAGTTCCAATGTCGGCTCGTATCTCCAACAACCTCGGTTTGGAATACGACCCCAGCAACTACTTGCTGATGCACGCTATGGGTCCCAACGTGTCAGGCGTTATCGGCTCTGCCGTTGCTGCTGGTGTACTCCTCGGCTTCCTCGCCTAAACCACGATTTTCGACAGGTAAACATCAATTCCTTTAGGAATGTTTACCCGACAGCAATAATCACAAGGAGCTGTGTCCTCGCGGGCGCAGCTCTTTGCTTTATATATCACCACCAATGCTGAGAGAACACCAATGCTGAGAAGACAACAATGCTGAGAAGACAACAATGCTGAGAATACAACAATAACTATGGATAATCCCACCAATGCGTGAGAAATTGAGAAAATCAAGCTAACACACTATTACTCTGCATTTTATCGCTTGATAACGGATTGAGAATACTTGAGAATGATTGATAATCCAAAAATTATGGCGATAAAAATCCAAAGATTGTGGCAATAAAATTCCAAAGATTGTGGCGACAAAAATCCAAAGATTGTGGAAATACTAAAAAAGTAGGCGCATCCTCACGGACACGCCCAAATTATTATGATTTACGGAAATTGATTATTTGCGAAGGGCAGCGAGCGATGCTCGGATGTTGGCGAGCTTGCTCTCTGCATCGGCTTGCTTCTTACGTTCACCTTCAACTACGGCTGCAGGTGCACTGTTGACGAAACGCTCGTTTGAGAGCTTCTTCATTACCGACGTAAGGAAGCCTTCGTAGTATTTCTCATCTTTTTCAAGACGTTCGATTTCAGCCGAAAGGTCGATTTTGCTTGAAAGTGGAACATTGAATTCGGTTGTTCCGACCATAAAGCCTGCTGCTGTAGCATCTTTTTCAGCCTGTTCGTTGATAGCATCAAGGTTGGCGAGCTTGCTGATAACCGACCTCGGTGCAGCGACTGATGCGCCTACCACGTTGAGCGTCAACGCTTCTTTGGGCGAAAGATTCTTAGCTGCACGCACGCCACGCACTGCTGTTACAATCTCTTTAGCCAATTCCATTTCGTCGACTACCGTAGCAGCAAATTCTTTAACCGAAGGAGTCATTGCATACATAATCGACTCGCCGTCGCGACGCTCTGCGAGGTGTTGCCAAAGCTCTTCGGTGATGAATGGCATAAATGGATGAAGTAAACGGAGCAGCGCATCCATAAATCCGAGCGTTGCTTCATAAGTAGCCTTGTCGATTGGCTGACCGTAGGCAGGCTTAATCATTTCGAGATACCATGATGAGAATTCATCCCAGAATAGGCGGTAAACCACCATAAGCGCTTCCGACAAACGGAACTTGCTGTAGAGGTCCTCTATTTCAGTGATTGTCTGCGACAATTTGGCTTCGAACCATTCGATTGCCTTCTTTGCTACCTCGGGCTGCTCAGCGTCGGCTACTTCCCAACCTTTGATAAGGCGGAACGCATTCCAGATTTTGTTGCAGAAGTTACGTCCGTTTTCGCAAAGTTTGTCGTCGAACATAATGTCGTTGCCTGCAGGAGCTGAGAGCATCATACCCATACGCACGCCGTCGGCACCATAAGTGGCAATCAAGTCGAGCGGATCGGGCGAGTTGCCAAGCTGCTTCGACATCTTACGACCAATCTTATCGCGCACGATACCAGTGAAGTACACTGCGCCGAACGGCTTGTCGCCAAGATATTCATAGCCAGCCATAATCATACGAGCAACCCAGAAGAAAATAATGTCGGGACCAGTTACGAGATCCGACGTTGGATAGTAATACTTAATTTCTTCGTTGCCTGGGTCGAGAATACCATTGAACAATGATATTGGCCACAACCATGAACTGAACCAAGTGTCGAGGCAGTCGCTTTCGCGGCGCAAATCTTCCATTTGAAGATTAGCATTGCCAGTCTTTTCGCGAGCAAGCTGCAGCGCTTCGTCCTCAGTTTCAGCTACAACGTAGCCACCTTCGGGAAGATACCACGCAGGGATATTATGACCCCACCAAAGCTGACGGCTGATGCACCAGTCCTTAGTGTCAGTCATCCAGTGGCGGTAAGTATTCTTGAATTTTGGAGGATAGAAACGGATATCGTCAACCTCGACAGCGTTGAGTGCTGGCTTAGTAAGTTCATCCATTTTGAGGAACCACTGCATTGAGAGTTTAGGCTCGATTACAACCTTTGTACGCTCAGAGTAGCCCACCTTATTGTCGTAGTCTTCAATCTTTTCAACGAGCTCTGCATCCTTGAGACATTCAAAAATCTCCTTGCGCACATCGAAGCGGTCTTTGCCGATAAACATGCCGCCAGCTTCGCTGATTGTGCCGTCGTCGTTGAAAATATCGATAGAAGGAAGATTGTATTTCTCGCCGAGCATATAGTCGTTGACATCGTGAGCCGGAGTCACCTTCAAGCAGCCAGTACCAAACTCCATTTCAACGTAGTCGTCCATAATGATAGGCACTTCGCGACCAACCAACGGCACGATTACCTTCTTGCCCTTGAGCCAAGAATAGCGTTCATCGTTGGGGTTGACGCAAACAGCTGTATCGCCGAGGATTGTTTCGGGGCGAGTAGTTGCTACGATGATGTATTTATCCTCTTCGCCTACCACCTTGTAGCGGAGGTAGTAGAGTTTTGAATGTTCATCTTGATAGATAACCTCTTCGTCGGAAAGCGCAGTCTGAGCCGCAGGGTCCCAGTTGACCATACGCACACCGCGATAGATAAGACCCTTGTTGTAAAGGTCGACAAACACGCGGATAACGCTCTGTGAGCGAACTTCGTCCATAGTGAACGCTGTGCGACTCCAATCGCACGACGCGCCAAGCTTGCGAAGCTGCTGAAGAATGATGCCGCCATGCTTTTCGGTCCACGCCCAAGCATGCTTCAAGAACTCCTCGCGAGTAAGGTCGCTCTTTTGGATACCTTCAGAAGCGAGCTTTGCAACCACCTTTGCTTCAGTAGCGATTGAAGCATGGTCGGTGCCAGGCACCCATAAAGCATTCTTACCCTGCATACGCGCATGGCGCATAAGAATATCCTGAATAGTATTGTTGAGCATATGCCCCATGTGGAGCACACCAGTCACATTTGGTGGAGGTATTACAATAGTATATGGTTCACGTTCATCTGGTACCGACTTAAAAAGGTCGTGACGGAGCCAATATTCGTACCATTTATCTTCAACCTCAGAGGGGTTGTACTTGGTAGCTAATTCGTTCATTGAGATATTATTAAGTGAATTACTATGCGATTCTATAAAATTCGGTGCAAAGTTACAAAATTTCGATGAATTAGCCGCCAACTGACACCCCAAATTCAACCTAACAGATCCAAATTCTATGCTAAATTCTATCAACACTTTTACAAGGTGGTTCATTTCTGAATTTAGCAACAGTAGAGCGGAAGATTGCGCTGAAAGCTACAGAACTGTAGTTGGCTCGAGTTTTCTCACGCTTTCTCAAGCATTATCAGAGCTTTCTCAAGCATTACTACTCTGATTAATAGTGCATTAGGTTCATTTTCTCAAATTCTCAAAGGTATTGGAATAGTACACGACAATTAATGGTAGAATAATATACTTAATGTATTATATATCAATAATATATATATCTTATATAATAATATTATTATATCTACTATATATATTACTATTAGAATATCTCAATAAATGAAATTTTATCTTTAGTTTACTAATTTACTTAAGGATGCGTGAGAAAATGAGAAAAACAGCTTAAACCACAGTTTTTCAAACATTTACACATTGAGAAAACCTTGAGAAAGATTGAGAATTCTCAACTGAATATTTAATATCTTAATAGAAATTGATGATACGAGTTACGATTTGACAATTCAGTGCATAATGGTGCTACTAACTTTGTCGTAAAAATTAGTTTAACATTAATTCCTAATTCCTAAATCTTAATACGTATGACACTCATTTCAACATCTAAGAATCGTCAACCTAAGTTAGCATTCCCTATTACAGCGTTGCCAAAAAAAATCCAACAGATTATTATTGAGCTAAATCTCACCGACAACTATCGCGAAGAATACCTCGCTACAAGTATGCTTGGGGCAGCAGCTACGGCAATCGGCAATGGATGCCGCCTACGCATTAAAAGTTCATGGATTACACCCCCTGCACTCTATATGGCGATAGTAGGTCACGCAGGCAATGGCAAAACCCACCCATTGAAAGCCGCTCTCGAACCATTGTATGAGATTCAGGCTAAGCGCTTTGAGGATTATGAACGCCAGATGAAAATGCGTCGAAAAGGGGAACCTATGCCAGTATTGCGCCAAATTATTCTCAACGACTACACCTCAGAAGCGATGAAACAAGCATTGAATGCCAACCCTCAAGGTATTGCTATCGTTTACGACGAATTGTTGGGAATGTTTAAGAACACTACTCGTTACAACTCTGGCTCAGCAATAGAGGATTTCCTTTCGGCATTCAATTCGCAGCCTATCGTAGTGAATCGCGTAAGCGAAATGCAACCAATGTGCATCAAAAATCCATGTTTGACAATCATTGGTACAATCCAAACCGATCGTATCCCCGAACTCATCACTAAGGACAACCTCGACTGCGGACTCATCGACAGATTCCTGTTTGTAATACCACAGGAAGACCGATTGCAAAGCGTCGGAAGTGGCGCCGACAACCTCCAACTGTCGCAACAAGCAAAAACTGAATGGTCGAAGATTATCAACAAAATCATCAACTACCCTACTACAGTCAACTCTGCAAACACAGCAAACCCAGCATACTCAATCAACCCAGCAAAATCAGCAAACTCCAACGCTTATCAGCGCGTAATCTCGTTTGATACCGATGCTCGCAAACGCTTCTACGAGTGGGACAAGGCGTTAAAGCAAAAAGCTGAAGAATTGCGTCAAAGAGGCAACAACGTCAATCGATATGCCAAAGCTGATATGATAGTAGCTCGTTTAGCTTTAATTATTCAGAAACTTGCATGGGCCTGTGGTGAAAGTTACTTCGACTCGATTGATATTAACCACGTTGAATCGGCAATCAAAATCTACGAATATTTCGAAACTTGCTACAACAAATTGACCTACCAATCATCGCGCGCTCAGATAGAGGAATCCGACAACGATTTTCTCGAAATTATGCCCGACTCATTCACTTCTCGCGAAGCTGTAGAGATAGCACACAACTCCGAATTGCGTCTCAGCCAAGCTACAGTGTATCGACGCATCGAAAAGCTCTACAAATCTGGGTTGCTCCTTAAAGCAGGCAACTTCTACGTCAAATCCCTCTCAACCGAAGCCCTCCACGTCTAAGATTCCTACGCAGCATATGCGACGCAACGGAATAGCCGCAACTCCACCGCTCAGCACAACCCCCAGCTCCATTGCGCAGCCCGCAACGCTACCGCTCACAGCCCTCTGCTCCACCGCTACGCCTAATTTTGGGCGCGGGTGGGGACTGTGGTGCAATAAATTTCGTTAAATTGTTTGAGTTGCACAGCATTTATCGTAAATTTGCATAACAATTAGCTAATTTCTATGATACAGCCTATTCTTGACAGCTCTAAAATCAAGAATCTTCGCAAGTTACTTGAGTCAAACGACAATATAGCAATCACTTGCCACATTTCGCCCGACGGTGATGCCATTGGCTCGTCGTTAGGGTTGGCACACGTGCTCAGCGCTATCGGCAAGGAGGTGAAGGTAGTTACACCCGACACTGCTCCCAAAAATCTTATGTTTTTGCCCGGTGCTGACGACATTGTTGTGTGCTCAAAATATGAGGAGTTTGCCAACGAATTGCTGACTAATGCGCAAATTATCTTTGCCGTTGATTTCAACGACACTAAGCGCATCGACCGCCTTGCTACTGCGTTCAACGAGTCGAAGGCTCACAAGGTGATGATTGATCATCATCTTTTCCCACAAGACTTTGCCGAAATCAGTTTTTCGCATCCCGATGAGTCGTCGTCGGCTATGCTCGTGTTCCGCACGCTCTGCCAGTTGGGGCTATTCTCGATGATTGACAAGAATGCAGCAATGTGTCTGTACACTGGTATGATGACCGACACGGGCAATTTCTCCTACAATTCCAACGAGCCTGACCTCTATATCGTAATCAGCGAATTGCTCAAAAAGGGTATCAACAAGGATGAAATCTATTCGCAAGTGTACAACAGCAACACTGCCAACCGATTGCGCATCAATGGGTTTGCCCTCAACGAGAAGATGCAGATTTTCGACGAGCATCGCGCTGCACTCATCACCCTCACTCGCGACGAGCTCAATCGTTTCGAATACCAAAAAGGCTACGTCGAAGGGCTTGTCAACCAGCCACTTTCAATCCCTGAGATAGTGTATTCATTCTTCTTACGCGAAGAGGAGGACCACATTCACGTGTCGGCTCGCAGCAAGGGCGAATTCCCCGTCAACACCATTTGCGAAACCCATTACAATGGTGGCGGCCACAAAAATGCTTCGGGCGGAAAACTCTTCTGCACAATGGATGAAGCTATCAAGAAATTCAAGTCGTTGCTCAAAGAAAATGACAAATACTTGTCGTAAGGCTCAGCCAATACGACCCCAAACATACTAATATCAAGCCAAATAGAACAAGTCATCAATATGAACTTCAAAACATTTAGCACAGGAATAGTCATCGCAGCTGCTGCAGCTCTTGCCACAAGTTGCGAAGAGGGCAAAAGTTACGCCGAATTGCTCGTCGACGAAACCTATTCCACAAACTATTATTTGTCGGATTACCACGTAGTTAACGAAATACCGGAGGACTCTGTATTCGAATACGGCCCCGATGCGCCTTACTATCGCCTCGATGAGGACGGCAATCTCTATATGCAGGTGCTCAATCCCGGCAACACTGAAGTCAAAGTGGAGTACGACGAGCTAATCTATTTCCGCTTTACACGCTACAATCTTAACGAATTCAGAAAAACCGGGCTTATGCTTGGCGATGGCAACGAAAACAACCTCAACTATGGCTCAACTTCGTTCCGTTTCCAAAATATGCAGCTGACATCAACTTCAACATTCGGCCTCGGCATACAGGAGCCGCTGAAATATCTCGGCGTTGACTCTGAAGTCAACTTGGTTGTGAAATCGCAGCTCGGTCCAACAAGCGAAATCGCTAACGTAATCCCCTATCTCTACCATATCCGCTACATGGAGAGCCCACTGTAATTTGATCTTAAATTAGACTTTCAGATATGTCATTAATCAAATCTATCTCAGGAATCAGAGGCACAATTGGAGGCCCTCAGGGCGATAGCCTTACACCTATAGATATAGTAAAATTTACGGCAGCTTATGCCACTATCATACGTCGCACATGCACTGAAGGCAACAAAATCGTTGTCGGTCGCGACGCTCGCATTTCTGGCCCAATGGTGCGCGACCTCGTTTGCGGCACGCTCACTGGTATGGGTTTCGATGTGGTCGATATAGGCTTGGCTTCAACTCCTACAACTGAGATTGCAGTTGTCGAAGAGCACGCTTGTGGTGGCATCATCCTGACTGCTTCACACAATCCCAAACAGTGGAATGCCCTGAAGCTGCTCAACTCTAAAGGAGAATTCCTCAACGATGCCGAAGGCAAAGAGGTGCTCGCAATCGCAGAGTCGGGCGAAATCGACTTTGCTGAAGTCGACAACTTAGGCAACGTGTACATCAACAATACTTACGACGAAAAGCATATCGAAAAGGTGCTGACGCTGAAAGGTGTCGATCTCGAAGCTATTCGCAACGCCAACTTCACTGTGGCTGTCGATGCAGTCAATTCTGTTGGCGGCATCGTCATTCCCAAACTGCTTAAAGCACTTGGCGTTAAGAACATTATCGAGCTCAACTGCGAAGCAAATGGCAAATTTGCCCACACTCCCGAGCCTATACCCGAAAATCTCACCGGCATTGCTCAATTGATGCGCGAGTCGGCTGCTGATGTTGGTTTCGTTGTCGACCCCGACGTCGACCGCTTGGCTATCGTTATGGAGAATGGCGAAATGTTTGTCGAAGAATACACACTCGTTGCCGTAGCCGACTACCTGCTCTCAATCACTCCCGGCCCGACAGTATCAAACCTCAGTTCATCGAGAGCTTTGCGCGACGTGACCAAACGCCATGGCTGCACATATTCAGCCGCAGCAGTGGGTGAGGTAAACGTGGTGGCTAAGATGAAAGAAACTGGCGCCGTAATCGGTGGCGAAGGCAACGGTGGCG
This sequence comes from Muribaculaceae bacterium, assembly GCA_017629835.1. GTDB lineage: Bacteria > Bacteroidota > Bacteroidia > Bacteroidales > Muribaculaceae > JAGBWK01. Next base: position 57,345 of record JAGBWK010000060.1, read on the forward strand.
TTATTTACCCCGAAGCCCACTATGGTCGCGATGCACTCGTAGGCGTAGCCCTGTTCCTTTCGTTGCTCGCTAAGAGCGGCAAAACCGTGTCGGAACTCAAAAAGAGATACCCCCCCTACGAAATCGTCAAAAACAAGATAGAACTTACGCCCGAAATTGATGTGGACGCAATTCTTGCATCAGTCAAAGAGGAATATGCTACCGAGCAGATTACCGACATCGACGGCGTGAAAATCGACTTTGCCGATTCGTGGGTGCATTTGCGCAAATCCAACACTGAGCCAATCATCCGCATCTACGCCGAAGCGAAAGATGCAGCCGAAGCTGAGCAGCTCGTTGAGCGCATCAAGCTGACTATCGACGCCATAGCTTCGCGCTAAGAGGCCTTAATAAATAGGCATTGACAGAAACTCGACAAGGTCGTCGAAGAATTGTTTGCAAATCTCAAAAAAAAATCTTAAATTTGCAGTCCGAATTGTGTAGAATAAACAAATAAAACAATATAACGATGAAAAGAACTTTCCAACCTTCTAACCGCAAGAGAGTTAATAAGCATGGCTTCCGTGAAAGAATGTCAACTAAAGATGGCCGCAAAGTAATCGCACGTCGTCGTGCTAAAGGTCGTCTTCGCTTGACTGTTTCGGATAGCATTGCAAGCAAGTAATCTTGCGAAGCCAATCGGTAAATAACTAATCCGACAATCAAACGGTTGTGCCGCCGACCTCCGCGTCGCTGCACAGCAATTGTGAGCCGGGCTACTCGTAAAAGGTAGTCCGGCTCGCATTGTGCTTATTCCACAGCCACTACAACCGCCCCACAGCTCGGTAGCATCCATAGCTGCTGACGTGCTCTGCGGCAGCCCATCGCAGCGTTGCAATGCGGAGCAGCTACTTGGCAAACAAAAAAGGATATGCCCCGCATGAGGACATATCCCTTAATGTATTGAATCTTCCCGTATGGGGATTATTCTGCTTTGTAGATAGCGATTTGCTCGGGCGACATCATTTCGATGAATGATGCATTCTTAGCAACTTCAGCCTTAATCATGTTGGCGTAAACAACAGCACTGGTTGCCATTGAGTCGCTCGCATAGCGTGAAGCGTCGGTCACGAGCAAGTAAGCCATAATGATGTAGCCAGCCATTTCAACAAGGCGACGAGCCATAAAGTCGGTATAGACTGGGTCGTTGATTTCAGTCACTTTGTCGACTGCTGCTTGATACACTGGCACAAGCTCGTCGAGCATCGCTTTGACTGGAGCGAGGGCTTCGCTCACCTCCATTGCGGCATACATATCCATAAGCGCGCGATAAGTGCCAGTGGTCACATGGCGAATCGCTGCAACCACTTGAAGTTGGGTTGTGCCTTCGTAGATTGATGTGATGCGGGCATCGCGATACACGCGTTCGCAAGCATAGTCTTTCATGAAGCCTGAGCCGCCATGAATCTGGATGCAGTCGTAAGCGTTCTGGTTGCAGTATTCGCTGCTAAGGCCTTTGGCTACGGGTGTGCATGCGTCGGCATACTTGCGATATAGCTTCAACTCAGCTTTCTCTTCGGGAGTGAGCTTGCGTTCTTTTCCGATATCTTCGTAAGCTTTGTAGAGGTCGACGTAGCGCGATGTTTCGTAGAGCAAGCAGCGTGAAGCGTCGAGTTTCGCTTTCATCACAGCGAGAATCTCATAGACGGCAGGGAAGTTGATAATCGACTTACCAAACTGCTGACGGTCGCGAGCATAGCTAAGAGCTTCGCGGTAAGCGATTTCGCTGACGCCAACCGACTGAGCAGCGATGCCAAGGCGAGCGCCATTCATCAGCGCCATTACATATTTAATAAGACCCATGCGGCGTGAGCCTACGAGCTCGGCAGGAGCATTTTTGTAGACGAGTTCGCATGTGGGCGAGCCTTTGATACCCATTTTGTTTTCGATACGACGAACGGTTACACCACCGTTGCGCTTGTCGTAGATGAACATCGAGAGTCCGCGGCCATCCTTTGTGCCCTCTTCTGAGCGGGCAAGCACTAAGTGGATGTCGGAGTCGCCATTGGTGATGAAGCGCTTCACGCCGTTGAGCACCCAAGTGCCGTCGGGCTGCTCAGTAGCTTTGAGCATAACTGATTGAAGGTCGGAACCAGCGTCAGGCTCAGTGAGGTCCATCGACATAGTTTCGCCTTCGCATACGCGAGGTATGTAGCGAGCCTTCTGGTCGTCGTTTGCGAACTCATAGATTGTTTCGGCGCAGTCCTGCAAGCCCCAGAGGTTTTCGAATCCTGCGTCGGCACGGCTTACGATGTCGGCAGCCATGATGTAGGGCGTGATTGGGAAGTTGAGCCCACCGAGGTGGCGTGGCATAGCCATACCCATAAGCCCTGCTTTGCGGCATGCTTCGAGGTTGGCTTTTGTGCCGTCGGCATAGACGACGCGACCATTTTCAACGTGAGGACCTTGGTGATCGACGTGTTCAGCGTTGGGCGCGATGATTTCGCCGCAAAGGTCGCCAACGATTTCGAGCACCTTGTCGTAGTTGTCCATTGCATCCTCAAAGTTGAGAGGAGCATAGTCGTATTTATCTGCATCAGCATAGTCACGCTCCTTGAGCGCTACGATTTTTTGCATCAAGGGGTGTGAAAGATGCAGCTTAAGATCGGGATTGTCAGTATAAAAATTTGCCATGACGAGCGAGATTACTTGGAATTTTTCTTGTAATACTTGATGAATTTGGGCAACACATCTTCAACATTGCCTGTGATTACGTAGTCGGCAATAGTGTTGATTGGAGCATTGGGGTCGTTGTTGATTGAGATGATAATCGACGACTCTTGCATACCGGCGATGTGCTGAATTTGACCTGAGATACCGCAAGCGATGTAGAGCTTCGGGCGCACAGTGACGCCAGTCTGACCGATTTGGCGCTCATGTTCGCAGAATCCAGCATCGACTGCAGCGCGTGAAGCACCAACTTCAGCGCCAAGCGTATTGGCCAATTCAAACAACAAGTCGAAGTTTTCCTTGCTGCCAACGCCGTAGCCACCAGCCACGATGATTGGCGAATTCTTGATATTGATTTTTGATTTTTCGATATGGCGGTCGATGATTTCAACCACGAAATCTTCGTCGCTTACATATTTCGCAGCATCGAGATTGATTACCTCGCCGCGGTGGTTAGCGTCGAACTCTTCTTTCTTCATCACGCCTTCGCGCACTGTTGCCATTTGTGGGCGACATTCGGGGTTGACGATTGTTGCAACGATGTTGCCGCCAAATGCTGGGCGAATCTGATAGAGCAGATTGCTGTATTCTTTGCCAGTTTTGGGGTCGGTGTGGTCGCCAATTTCGAGCGAGGTGCAGTCGGCAGTCAAGCCGCTGTGCAAGCACGACGAAACACGAGGGCCGAGGTCGCGACCGATGCAGGTTGCGCCCATAAGGCAAATTTGAGGGTTGATTTCGCGGAAAAGGTTGATTAGTACAGCAGCGTGAGGATTCGAGGTGTAGGGATAGAGACGCTTGTCCTCTACTTTATACACTACGTCGGCACCAAAGGGGAAGATTTGGTCTTCAACGCCATTGAGGTTGTCGCCAACTACGATTGCTTCCAACTTTACGCCGAGCTCTTGTGCGAGCTGACGGCCCTTGGTGAGGAGTTCGAGGCTGACATCGGCCACTTTGCCGTCTTCGAATTCGCAATATACGATAAGGTTGTTATTGTCTTGCATGTTGAGAACTTATTTAGAAGGTGGCAATTAGCCAATTGTATGGTTTTGGATTAACTCTTTGATTAGCTCTTCGATTTGCTCATCGTTGTCGTCGAGGCGACGGCTATCTTTGGCAGTGAATACCACGTTTTCGATAGCTTTAACCTTTGTGGGTGAGCCAGCGAGGCCAATCTGTTCGGGGTCTGCTTCAACGTAGGCAGCGCTCCATTCCTGTAGGTTGAGGTCGGCATGAGCATCGACGTATGCCTGCTGCTCTTCGCTGAGTTTTGCTTTTTCGCTTGGCGATACGGCACGCTTGTATTTCATCACGCGTTTAGCGTTGCGTGGGCGGCAAGCGTCGGCCGAGCCAGTCACAGTGACTACGCATGGCAGAGGGGCTTTCACTGTTTCGACGCCATTTTCCAAACGACGTTTCACCACTACGTAGCCATCCTTCAGCTCGAGGATTTCTTCGGCGTAAGTCACTTGAGGCAAGCCGAGCTTTTCAGCAATCTGAGGACCCACTTGTGCGGTGTCGCCGTCGATAGCTTGGCGACCGCCGAGAATGATGTCGTAGTTGCCAAACTTTTTCACAGCCTGAGCAAGCGAGTATGATGTAGCCAATGTGTCGGCGCCACCAAGAGCGCGGTCGGTGAGGACGATGCCATGGTCGGCACCACGATAGATAGCTTCGCGAATGATTTCTGATGCACGTGGAAGACCCATAGTCAGCAGCGTTACTGTTGAGCCGGGATTAGCGTCCTTCAGGCGAAGGGCTTGCTCCAAAGCATTGAGGTCTTCGGGGTTGAAGATTGCGGGCAAGGCAGCACGATTGATTGTGCCATCCTCTTTCATCGCATCTTTGCCTACATTGCGGGTGTCGGGCACCTGCTTTGCCAGCACAATGATGTTTAAACTCATAGTTTCTTTGTATTAAAAGATTATGTTGTTTGTTCGTTTTTACATACTTCCGATTATTACGCAAAGTTAATCAAAATACAAAAGAATTCAAACGAAAAACACTCAAAGTTGGCAGAATTGGTCAAAATAGCGCATATTTCCACCTATTTCACTTATTTTTACCCCGACCTGCTGGCCACAATCTTTGCTGCGACTCCCCTTTCGACGGCTTATTTATGCCAGAAACTTCTTGAGAATAGTATTAGAATGGTGAAGATTTCCAAACGACCAACCAACATCAATAACGAGAGCGTCAGTTTGGCGGCTGTGGGTATTGTAGCATACGTGTTGAGCGTGCTTCCGATGCCAACACCGATATTGCCCATACATGAGAATGAGCTAAAGAATGCATCGCCTACGGTCATACCGAATATCGAAAGCAACACTCCTCCCAGCACCACCATACCGATGTAGAACCACAAGAATGAGGTAACTCTGTCAATAACCTCAGGCGACTTCACGTTGCCGTTGATAGTCAGCGGATAGTAGCGATTGGGATGCACAATTCTGTGCAGCTCGTTGCGTGAGTTCTTCCAGAGGAATATGAAACGGTCGATTTTTGCGCCACCACTCGTCGACCCTGCACACGCGCCACTAAACATCAGTATCATCAGCAATGGGAATATATCCTCATTCCAGCTGTAAAGGTTGCTGACGGTGTAACCAGTCGATGTTATCAACGACACCACTTGGAATAGCGGGTCGATAACAATCTGGCGGAAGCCTATGAATCCGTGGCTGAATATCAGAACTAAGGTTATCAGCAAAGTAATCACTACGATAACGCCTATGTAGGTGCGAAAGTTCTCGTCGCGCAAGGCTTGACGCGTCTTGCCAAGCGATACGCGATACATCACCACGAAGCTCACACCGCCCAAGAACATAAACAGGATTACGATTAATCTGACGTAGTCGGAATTCCAAGCCCCAATTGAAGCATTGCGGGTAGAGCTGCCACCAGTCGATACAGTAGAGAATGCGTGGCAAATGCTATCAAACAGGTTCATAGGTCCAATCCACAACAATAGGCACAACGCTAATGTCAGAACTATGTAGATTAAGCACAAGCGCAAAGCCGTTTGATTGATACGAGGCTGCAGTTTGTCGATTGTTATGCCACTAAGCTCGGCACTATACATCTGCATACCCCCCGATGAATTAAACATCGGAAGCAGCGCAACAGTGAAAATGACGATACCAATACCTCCAATCCATTGCATCATGCAGCGCCATATTTTTATGGAATTTGAGAGCGATTCAATGTCGGGAATGACCGACGCACCAGTGGTTGTGAAGCCCGACATCGACTCAAAGAAAGCATCAACGAAATTGAGGTTTGCCGACGAAATCATAAACGGAATGATGCTGAATGCCGAAAACACAATCCACACCAAAGCCGTCAGCAATATACCGTCGCGCTTACCCAAATAGCGATTTCGTGGCTTGACAAACGTCAAGATACCCAATCCGATTACGAGCGCTAAAACAATAGTAATGCCGAAAGCCATTGCATCCGATTCGCCATAGATAATGCCAGTGAGTAGCGGCACAAGCATAAAGCCGCCTTCCATCAATATCAAGAAAGCAATCATGCGGAGCAATTCCAGCACATTAAAGTTTCTACTTGAGCGTCGTAGCAGTCTCATCGTTTGGTTATTCAATCATATTCGCCGTTAGTACAGACAGTCGAATTGTCATTAGTACAGTCAATCGAATTTGTTGTTTTCGCCGACAAATTTACAAAATTCACAATCCTAATCAAAATTTAATCCACCAATTCCACATCCCCAGCGGAAATCATTGGATGATTAAACAAAAACCGCTGATTGCAGGAAGATAAAAACCGCGGATTGTAAGAAATAAACCGCGGATTTACGCAAATTGGCGCTGATAAAATTAGTGAGATAAAAGTGCGTGTCGAAGACACGTCTTAATGTTAACCGAGGGCTTGAGCCCTCGGAGTGGCTGTGCGTCAGAGCTGGCACACGAAAGCTCACCCACTATACCGCGCTGCGAAGCTGCGCCTTAACAACAACCGCGGATTGGCGCAGATTTCCGCAGATTATTTAGTGGTGTAGGATGCTTAGGATGCTTAGGTGGCCTACGAGGATTAGAGAGCAGAAGAAATAGCGAAGTGCCTATCGTCCCATTCAAGGAGATAGGCACTTCTTGTGTATCTTAACGATTTATTCGGCGATGGTTATTTGGTGATGTAGAGGCCGATGATGTTAAGGCCGCCTGTTGCAGTGTTTTGGATTTTAACGTATGTTTCCTTTGAACTGCGGAGTGCTGCTGACCAATCGAATTCACGAGCACCTTTGCTGCCTGTGATTGAGGCTACCTCAGTGTAGTTTTTGCCGTCGGTGCTTATGAGCACTTTGCCTGCAAATGAACCGGTGCGAAGCAAATGAATCTTGAAGCTGCGTATTGAGGGGCATTTGATTACCATTTCGGTGTCTATGGCAATCTGATATGAGCCAACGCCGTCCCAATAAGTAGCTTTAGCATAGGCTGGATCGTGTGTACCACCAACGAATACGCCGTCAGCGACCCACTGCGCTACTTGGTCAACAGATGATTCGTCGAAGCGGAAATAGCCGTTGCCGTCAGCCGAGGTGATAAATGGCTCTTCGGGAGTTGTGGGTTCATCGCCACCAGTTTCGCCACCAGGATTTGAGCCTTCAGCAGCGTTGTAGTTGCCGTTGGGGAATTCGTCGCCTTCGGAGCTGTCGCCACCGGGGTTGGTAAAGCCTACGCCACCGTTGCCAATCTTAGTGTCGCCAGTGTAGTTGCCAACGAGCCATGAGTCGTAGTCGCGGATTGTATTCGAGAGCGCGAGAATCACCTCGTAGTTGGCATCCTGAGTGTTGTTGTTGAAAGTCCAACGGATGTCGCCATGATTACAACGACCTGCGCCATAGAAGCCTTTGACTGAAGCGGGCACGTCGGCTGCATCTTCTGCTTCGTATGAGTAGATTTTAGAGGGGTCGGTATCCCAGTTGCTGTAAGTTGCGCCACCCGATTTGGCGGCTACATTGCTTGGCACTTGAGCGTCGCGCGACGGAGCTACCCATGCGTCGTAGTCCTGAGTGTTTGACTCGCTCCATGGACGGAAATAGTATTTACCGCACATAATATTGCCATAGGCTTTAACCACGCCGCCTGCTTCGCCTGAGAATGTGCCGCTACCGTCGGAATCGTCGATGATGTCGGAGCCTTGTTTCGAAGTCAGGATTGGGTGTTGGGTATTGCGGAAATAGTTTGATTCGACGAAGAGGTCGGAGCCGAGAGTTGCGCCAGCGCCATACTTAGCTACGCCGTCGTAATAGTTGTTGTAGATGTGGACACTCATACCACGAACGCGAGGATGACGCGAGTCGGAGTGGTCGTACCAGTTGTGGTGATATGTCAGCCAGTTTTCGCTTTCAGTTCCAAGACCACAAAGGTTTGACTTGCCTGCGTCCCAGAATCTGTTGTATGAGAATGTCGAATATTGCGAATCGCCTTTGCAGTCGAGCGAGCCGTCACCCTTAGCTTGGTCGGAGTCGCCACCCTTTTGTCCATAGAAGAAGTCGCAGTTATGAATCCAAAGATGAGAGTTGTCAGTATCAATTGAAATACCATCATCCATAAACCACAAGAAGCCAAGGTTTCTAACCTCAACGCTGGTAGCATTGCGCATCAGTATGCCGAAGCCATGGAAGCAAGCATCGTCGCCAATACCCTCGATAGTGATATTGAGGGTTGAATAGCTTCTTTTACCTTTAACTTGGAGTCCTTCGGATGAAGAGCCAAGCGCGTCCATATCGTTTTTGGTAACGCGACCGATGATACGGAAAGCGATTGGAGTAGTATCTGTTCCCTTTTGGTAAGCTGTGATAATAGCTTGCATACCAGAGAAGGTGGTCAATTTCTTGTCGTACATCACGTCGGTCGAAACTGTCTTTGCGTTGTTGGCATTGACATAAATAACCTTTGCGCCATCTTTGAGCGAGCCGTCGTTTTTGTATGCGCCAACGCCCTCAGCCCAATTAAAATGAGCGAAGCCGCCACGATTGTGGGCTTTGACATTGAGCATCGGTGTTTCTGATGCCATTTCCGACAATTCAGCACCATTGCTGACGGGAACAACCTTCAAACAGTAGTTGCCTGCTACAAGACCGGGCATATCGGCACGGCCGTAGTCGCCATAATTGCGCACGAGCTCGTTGTCGAGCTTGGTGTAGTCAGCTGCGTCCTCTTTGCGAACATACACGTTGTAGGCATCAGCTTGGTCGAGGTTAGTCCATTTGACGTAAGCAGTTTCAAACCAGCCTGCTGCATCGATGAGTTGCACCTTGCCGGCACTGTTTTTGAGGAACGACAATCGAGCGATGTTGCCCGAATATTGCACTGGGTCACCGTTGGTTGGCACTACGGTTATGCCGTTGTCGACAATGTCA
>JAGBWK010000001.1 GCA_017629835.1 Muribaculaceae bacterium
CACGGGCAATGTGGTCATTGACGCAATTACTCCCGGCAGAGCGGCAGCCATACCAGCAGCAGCGATGATTACTTTTACACCGCGCGATGCTGCGTTGCGTGCCATATCGGCGACTTCGTCGGGTGTGCGATGAGCCGAAAGTGCTATCATTTCAAATGGGATTTCCATATCGTTGAGGAAATCGGCTGCTTTGCGTACAACAGGCAGGTCCGATCTGCTGCCCATTATTATACTTACTAATGGATTCATTTTTATCGTATTATAAGGAGTTTTTATTTCGATGTGATGATTGAATGTTGCTTGAGTTGTAGCTCGGACTTTACACTATCAGTTCGGTTGCCACAATCCAAAACACTCCATTGAAGAAGCCTGCAACGACTTGTGCTAAAGTGTGGCGCTTGAGTATCAGTCGTGATGAGCACACAATGCCAGCAACAATTACTGATGCTACAAAAAGCCAAATGCTATCGCTCATCGTGTAGTTGCGGTAGCAAAGGATGAATATGAAGGCGCATAGACCTCCGACACCCATTGCGTGCCCCGATATTTTCCAGCGAAGACTTACAAATAGCATCGTCAAGGCTCCCAATGCAGTAGCAATCATAAATAGCGATAGCCATTCTGGCGCATTAATGCGATTGAGGTAGAATGCAATACCGATGTAACTGATTGATGTGATTATTATCGGAATGAAACGGTCGGTGCGCTCGTTTAGCCCCGCATCCTTAATGAAACCCATTCGAAACATCAGATATATAAATATAGCTGGGAGCATTGTAGTGAACGCAAAAACTACGGCGACCACTGTCAGACGTGTCGAAAGGCTTGTGAAATCAAGGTATGTGCCCCACAATGCAATAATTATTGCGTAGGTGGGAATCAATAGAGGGATGAATGCTATTGAAAATATGTGGGCTATCTGTTCAATTAATTTCATCGTAGATTGAAATTATCGTTATGGTTTTGTTGCTTAAATTTCTTTGCGGAGTCGGGCTACTGGATATCCAAGACGTTCGCGGTATTTTGCTACGGTACGTCGCGCTACTCCGATGCCTAATTCCGTTAGGCGTGCGGTGATTGCTTCGTCGCTCAGCGGAGAGGATTTGTCTTCGGCGTCGATTATGCGTCGCATAGCGTCGGCTATCTGGTGGAACGTGGCATCTTCTTCTTCGCGAGGCTTTTCGTTGAAGAAAAACTTGAGGGGGTAGAGTCCTCCAACTGTCATTACATATTTTGAGGCAGTAGCTCGCGATATAACTGATAAGTCGTTGCCTGTCAGTGCGGCAACATCCTTGAGTATCATTGGCTTGAGCTTCGTTTCGTCGCCCGTCATGAAAAAGTCGCGCTGAATCTTGGCAATGGCTGTCATAACGCTGAATAGGGTAGCCTGTCGGAGTTTGAGCGTTTTGATGAAATTGGCAGCTTCATCGCGGCGTGAACGCATAAATGTCAACGCTTCTTGACGTTGGCGAGGCGTTGCGCCTTGCACCATAGACTCGTCGCTGAAGGTTTGCGATATGGTCAGGTCGGGGATATTGTTTAGCAGCGTGACAGTAAGGTTGTTGCCGTCGGGCTCCACGAGAAACTCTGGTACAATCTGTCGTCCAGTGCTTTCAATGGCAGTGTCGCCCTGTTGATTGCCCGGCTTGGGATTGAGACGCGAAATTTGGTCGATAGCTGCGCGAAGTTGGTCGTCGCTCACATCTAATCGCTCAAGCAAGCGTCGATAGTGCTTCTTTGTAAACAAGTCGAAGTAATGGTTTACAATATCTTCGGCAAGTTTGTTGACTTCCGATTCTGGTTTGCGGCGCAACTGAAGCAGTAGGCAGTCGCGCAAATCGGCAGCGCCAACGCCAGCAGGGTCGAGTCGTCGAACGTGTTGCCAGCCACTGTTCATCTCGTCGAGGCTGACGTCGATGCCTTGAGTGAATGCGATGTCGTCGGCAATGGCTTGAAGCGAGCGGTTGAGGTATCCGTTGCCGTCGAGGTTGCCAATGATGTATGAAGCAATTAGCTTTTCGCGCTCGTTGAGGTCGAAGTCGGCAAGTTGGGTCGATAGCATTTCCACGAGGGATGCTTCGTCGTTGACGGCAATTGGCTCGTAATGCTGGTCGTCGTAACTGTGGTTTCGAGCCTCGAGCATATATGAGGGTGTGTCGTCGTCGTTGGCGAAGTCGGCTGCTTGCATCTCTTCCGGCGATTCGTTGAATTCGTTGTCGTCGGGCTGGTCGGCATCAGAAGCCTCAGCAATCTCAAGTGCAGGCATATCTTCGAGCGAACGCTCTACCTCAGTCTCGATTTCGGGACCTGTCATCTCCAACATACGCACAAACTGCACCTGCAGCGGCGTGAGTCGCTGCTGCTGGCGCAAGTCTTGTTGTAGGTGGAGTGACTCCTTCATGTGGTAATGAAAGACTTTACTTTACTGACGCTCCAACTCTGTGGAGTTGATGCTTAGTCTTTGATGAGGTTGTTGCAAGTCATCTCTTTTGGCTGCTCAAGGCCCATGATGTGAAGCATTGTGGGCGCTACGTCGGCGAGTTTGCCATTTTCGATGCTTGCGTTTTTGTTTGCTGTAACGTAAACGCAGGGCACTGGATTGAGCGAGTGTGCGGTGTTGGGAGTGCCGTCGGAGTTGATTGCGTTGTCGGCATTGCCATGGTCGGCGATGATGATAACTTCGTAGTCGGCGGCTTTAGCAGCTTCAACGGTGTCTTTTACACAATTGTCGATAGCTACAACTGCTTTTTCGATAGCTTCATACACGCCAGTGTGACCTACCATGTCGCCATTTGCGTAATTCACTACGATGAAATCAAATTCTTGCGACTTGATAGCATCAACGAGTTTGTCTTTCACTTCGTATGCGCTCATTTCGGGCTGCAAGTCGTAGGTTGCAACTTTGGGCGATGCAACGAGTATGCGTTCTTCTCCGTCGAATGGAGTTTCGCGACCACCGTTGAAGAAGAATGTCACGTGTGCATATTTTTCTGTTTCAGCGATGTGCAACTGTTTGAGGCCGAGGTTTGAAAGATATTCGCCGATAGTGTTGTCAACATTTTCTTTGTCGAAGAGGATGTGAACACCCTTGAACGATGCGTCGTAGGGGGTCATACAGTAGTACTGCAGGTTGGGGATAGTGTGCATTCCAGCTTCAGGCATATCCTGTTGTGTGAGAACCACTGTAAGTTCTTTTGCGCGGTCGTTGCGATAGTTGAAGAAGATTACGGCGTCGCCATCTTTGATTGTGCCGTCAACTGTTGAATTGTTGATGGGCTTGATGAATTCGTCAGTAATATCTTCGTCGTATGACTCTTGCATGGCACGTACCATATCGTCGCTCTGCTTGCCTTTACCTTCAATCAACAAGTCGTAAGCAATCTTCACGCGGTCCCAGCGTTTGTCGCGGTCCATTGCGTAATAGCGACCAATGATTGAAGCGATAACGCCTGCGCTCTGTGCGCAATGGTTTTGGAGCTCTTCGATGAAGCCTTTGCCGCTGCGTGGGTCGGTGTCACGACCATCCATGAAGCAGTGGATATAAACTTTAGTTAAGCCGTATTCTTTAGCTAAGTCGCAGAGGGCGTAAACGTGCTCGAGTGACGAGTGTACACCGCCATTTGAGGTAAGGCCCATAAAGTGGATAGCCTTGCCAGTGCGCTGTGCATAGCTGAAAGCATCGATTATTTCTTTGTTTTGACCGATTGTGCGATCTTTAATGGCTTTGTTGATTTTTACTAAGTCCTGATAGATTACACGGCCAGCGCCGATGTTGAGGTGTCCAACTTCGGAGTTGCCCATTTGCCCGTCGGGAAGACCGACATTCTCACCGCTGGCTTGTAGCTCAGAGTGGGGATATGTTTCCAACAGATAGTCCCAGTAGGGGGTGGGAGTAGAGTAAATTACGTCACTTTTAGATTGGTTGCCAATGCCCCAACCGTCGAGAATCATCAATAAAGCTTTCTTTTTCATATTTTGATATTTGTCTTGAATTTTTAATGGTTATTTCCTATGGAATAGTGATTGTTTCTTAACGTGCAAAGATACGAAAAAGTTGCGAAACGACCCCGCTCAACTATGCTTAAAATGCTTAAAAACATTGCGAAAAATTAAAAAACAGCTGCCTTTGCGAGAAAGATAGCTGTTGTGAGCGAATTTCGAGTCTGATAAATAGACTTTTAATGTCTGTTTGTGCTGCTTAAAATGAGCGTGATTCTCTAATCAATTTGTGCAATTCGATATGTGTTGCGTTAGATGTTGATTGAGGGGATTTCAATCCATTCGGCGTTGGGAAAGCGACGCTCGATTTGGCGTTTAATCAGTCGTCGAGTGTCGTCGGCTATGATTTTGTCTTTGTCGAAATGGGTGTTGTAGAGCAAGTATTTGAGGTTAAGTCCCCGTTGTTCAATGGCTTCGAGGCTCAAAAGGGTATGGTTGATTGAGCCAAGTCGGCTATTTGTTACCAATGCCACGTCGAGGTTGCGGTTGGCGATGAAATCAATTGTTAGGGTGTTGTCATTGACAGGTACCATAAGTCCGCCTGCACCTTCGAGAAGCACTACGTCGTGTTGCTGCTCGTTTTTTGCGATGGCGATGTCAACAAGCTCTAAATCAATAGGTTTGTTGTCGAGTTGTGCTGCCAAATCGGGTGAACATGGGTAGCTTCGGATTATAGGTGCCGATAGCGATAGGTCTTGTTCAAGGTTATCGCCCATGATTTTGCGATGCAGCTCAATATCTTCGGAGTGTCCGACGTTGCCAGTTTGAATAAATTTCATAGTCGTGACGCTCAATCCGCTTTGACGCAAGATGTTGCCTAAATGGCCTGTGGCGTAAGATTTGCCAGAGTCGGTATCGATGCCGGTGATAAATATTGTTTTATTCATGGGGGTTTACTTGCTGAGTATGAGATAGATTGCATTGTAGGTGAGTGATGCTGTGCCGTCGTCGGCAGTGATAGCTTGCATCAGTTTTCGGGTTGCGCCAGCGCCCAGTCTGTTGGGATTGACGGAGTTGACGCCTGTGTGTCGGAGATTGAGTAGGGCTTCGCGAGCATTGTTGAATTTGTCGTCGATAAGTTGCTCTTCGATAACACCTTTGAAGCCAATTTGTTCGATGTCAGCATCTGTGATGACAGGATATGGCAACCCTCGGCTAAATTCCTTGAGTGCGGCAAAAGTTCCAGGTCCAAAATAGGATATGAATGCTTTGCCGTTGGGTCGCAGGATTCGATGTATTTCGCGAAGGAATTTCAGGGGAGAGTGAAGCCATTGTATTGTGGATGAGGAAAATACAATGTCGACCGACTCGGACTCGATGTCTCGCAGTTTTAATTCGGCATCCTCTATTTCCAATGAAAACTGATTGCCGTTGGATGCGTATGTTTGGAGCTTGTTTGATAAGTCGATGAGGCGTATATTGCTGTTGCTTAGGGTATTGGAGTATAAGTTTGTGAGCAGTCCAGTGCCTGAGCCTATTTCAATTACATCGGCATTTTGCTGCTTGAAACCGCATCGAGTGGCTTTCTCGATAAGTGAAGCTGCAACGCGTTGCTGTAGCGTAGCGTTCTCTGAGTATGTTTTCTCTGCCGATGAGAATGATTCTTTGGCGGATGATTTGTCGATTAATTCTGTTTCGAGTATGGCGTTGAAGTCGGGGAAATGTTCTGTGTCTAGCTCTGTGATACGTCTATTGGCATTTGACCACGCTCGTTTGAGGTTTTCGGAAGTGAATATTTTGTCGTTTTTGCATATATAGATTGCGTCCCAACGCGATGCGTCGATGTCGGTGGTTGTGTCGCCCAATCTCTCGCTCTCGTTTGGATTCTCGCTCAAGTGATGTTGAATGAGTGTGAGTTCTTCGCGTAGCTCTGATAGCTGACGCTCAGGGAGTTGTGGTAGTAGTGCGTCCATTGCCGCTTTGCCGCCGCAAATGCGCATATAGAATTTTTGTAGCGCTCTCTCGTCGGGGAGTAATGCAGTCTTGGCGTAGATAACTGGGTCAATACCAGTGAGTTCGTTTATAGGATTGAGCGAGCCTGCTACGGCCACGCATCGTGTGATTGGCAGATGTTTGTTTTGTTGGATGAATCTGTCGGCAAAGGGTATGCCAAGCGACCATGCTACGATTATAATCTCCTCGTAGTCTGATAATTGTGTGGTGTCAAGCTGAGTCTCGCGATAGTCCCAAACTACGAGCGTGTCAAACCCCTTGCGCCCGACTTGCGAAAGAGTTTTGGCGTCCATACCCCAACCAGCAAATAGCATAATGAGCGTTTTGCTTTGGGTTTGTTTTGTAAAAGCCTGCTTCATTTTTGTTCTGGACTGTTTAGGGCGAGGTAGTGGTGTTTGAGGGATTCAATGGCCGACGTAACATCGTCGATTGTATGTGCGGCGCTTAACGAGAAGCGTAGTCGTTCGGTGTTTGGCGGTACGGTGGGTGTTCGTATTGGTAAAACTTTAATTCCGTCGGTTTTTAGTGCTGCCGATAGCGTTAAAGTATCGCTCGAATTTCCGACTATAAATGGTTGTATAGCAGTGGTTAAGCAAGGCGAATTGTTGATGCTTGATAGTCCGTTGTTCATTGCCTTTGCGAGTGCGTGAAGGTGTTGTCGCTCAGAATCCATTGCAACCATTCGTTCAATCACATATTTGCTCCATTTTGCAGATATGGGTGGTATTGCCGTGGAGAATATTAGGCTACGACTACGGTTAGTAAGATATTGATTTATAGCGAAATTTGTGATTGTAAATG
>JAGBWK010000061.1 GCA_017629835.1 Muribaculaceae bacterium
ACGACGCCTACGACTCAGTTATACTCCACGTTGTGGATGTCGATGACACCATTATACGCCGCGCCAACGGTGCCATTATACCTCAAATGAGGCTCCCGTGCTCACCCGACCTGCACATCCACTACCGACAACTGACCGCCAACGCTCCCTCCGACCTGACTTGCGCCACAGCCATTATGGCTACTCCGCGCATCTACCTCACCGACTGGATTTCCTCGTTAGCGTATGAGCGACTGCATCAAAAGTCCGAACGCATTATGGACCAACTTGAGCAGTACGCTGGCGACTGGGAAAGCACAGCCTACGTCACTTTAGCTCGCGCTCTTGGCATGGGCATCAACGCCGAGCCGTTCGAACGATTGGCTCGCTCGCTGCCGTTGCGTTTCATTCGCAAACACACCGACAACCCCATTGCCGTCGAAGCCCTCTTCTTCGGGCAAGCTGGAATGATACCTCAAGGTGCTACCGACGACGAATACGTCGAAGCTCTGCGCACCGAATACGCATTCCTCGCCAACAAATTCTCACTCTCAGCACCGACAATGCTTGGGTGGAAAAACTCTGGCATTCGCCCGGGCAACTGCCCTCAGCGACGCATCGCCTATTTGGCTATGCTCGCCACCGAAGGGAAGCCTCTAATGGCTGCAATCAACGACATCCGAAGCCTTGACGACGCACGCACGCTATTCGCTCGCAGCCTACAAGGCTACTGGGCTACTCACTATAATTTCTCTCCTAACTCATCCCCTTCGCTCACTCGCCCTGTCAACCCCGACGTGCTGATTATCAACGCTGCCGTTCCACTTATCTACTCCTACGGCTCCTACGTGGGCGACACATCGAAAACCGACCTCGCAATACGTCTGCTCGAAGAGCTTCCGCCCGAGCACAACCGTTTGGTCGACATATTTGCTGCCGCCGGTATCAAACCCGCCAACTCACTTGAATCTCAAGCCCTTATACAGCTCCGTCGCAGCTACTGCGAACAGCGCAAATGCATCTACTGCCGTTTCGGCCACCAGCTACTCTCATCAGCGGCAATCCGACAACAATAACCCTCAATTTTGCGACTATCGCAAATTTTACTAATTTTGTACTGAATCCCTCTCCCCTCATACTCTAAACTTAACTTAATACCACAAATAAATGAAGCTCCGACTTTCAATTCTGCTCTCAATGCTTGCCGCAACAATCGTTGTTATGGCACAACAGTTTGTCAATTTCAATGGCAATGGTTTCCACCTCAATGCCGACAACGATGTGAAAATCTACGTCGACAAAAAAGCCCCAATTGGCGTAAAAATTGCTGCCGAAAACCTTTGTCGCGACATTGAAGCTGTCAGCGGCGCCACTGCTTCTATCGTCAAAAAGAGCAAAAGCGCCGACATTCGCGTCAGCGTAGTTCCCGACAGCCAGAACTGGGAGTCGTATCAAATCACTGCCGACGCCGACGGCATCGACATCATAGCAAAAGAGCGACCACCTGGTCGCTCTTTTCTTATGTGGATATAAATGAATTGTGTCCTGGAAAAGTAGCGAGGCTGTTACTATTATAGTAGCAGCCTCGCGGAGTTTTAGTGATTTATTGCGGGTCTATACTTCTTCTTCAGTTGTCTCGGTGTGTGTACCCATATACTTGCGGTCGATTTCTTTGTAGGTGTTGTGGAAGTTGTGTTCAATCTGTCCGCATTCAACACATTCATAAAAGTCTTTGTGAACGGTTACATGATACAACACTTTGTAGTCGTCATATAGTTTGGTCGAGATAATCGATTTGTGGTCTTGATGGTTTGATGTCGAAGTGGACGTGTGGCCGTCTTTATAGGTGGTTGTTGTTTCGGTCCATGTTTTCCAACGGCGTTCTTTTTGGCTGATGGTTTTCACATACTCGGTTTCTCTCATCCATTGGTCATATTCGTGGTCAATCACGCTGTTGGTGTATTCCATTGAATCCAAGCGGCGGCATTTGATGCAGCGTGCGCTAGGCGCTTCGGGATACAAGTGTCCGAAGATTACGAACATTAAGAACAGAGTAACCAATATGATTGGGAGCGCAAGTATCCAATGCATGCCCCAAGCGAGTAGAAGCACAAACCATATGTAGGTGCAGACTGCGGCAATGGTATAGGCTATGTAGCGCAGAATGCGGTTGCTAATTGGATAGAATACTTTGGGGAAGTGCAAGAGTGCGGCTATGATGAATAGTGGCAACACAGGCAATGCCAACCACCACAAAATCATGCCGATTAAGTAAATGACAGCAAGAACATAGTGCCACCACGAAGAGTATTCGCCTATTTCGGCTGCTGGGTCATATAATGAACTGTTGATGATTGATGAGAAGAACCCATTGTCAATGATTGAGCCAAAGAAAGGCAACAGGCTTATAACCCAGTCGGAGCGGTCGTTGAGACTGTGGTAAGTAACCGATGCGGCCTTGCGGTCATTATCATAGGTTACATAAGGCGCATAACTTTCGCCGGTAGATGTTTTGTAAATTTTGATGGGGTATCGTGCGCGCAATGAGTCGTTGACCATTACCACATTGGTTGCCGGCACATAGCGGCTGTCGTTCTCTTCAAATGATGCGCCGAGGAATAGTTGCTCAAATTTCTTGTCGGTCATTATAAACGAACTGTTTTTCTCGGAGCTGATGCTTTTCACTTTGATACTGTCGGGAAGTTGCAGTTCAATGTTCTCAAAATCGACTTCTTCGGTAGAGCCATCAGCCATTTGACAAGTGTAATCAAAGGTGTTTTCCTTCTCTATTTTTGCGATTTCGCCTATGATTTTGCCGTCATCGTTGTGTGCAGTCATGGGTACTCCCAAATCGCGATCATAGACGATGCCACGAATGCCTTTGGCGTTTTCTACCCAAAACTCGCCGGGACCCGATGATGATCCTTTGTCATAGGCCAACAGTTTGATTTGCTCGCCGGCTTTGACTTGTGTGTAATGCGTGTCTTTGCCAATTCGTGTGCCGATTTTTAACGGCTTGACTGTAGTGAAAGTGATGTTGTTTTGTGGCACGTTGTTGTCTTTCATTGTCATACTGCCGATGAGCACGGCAAGCAGAATGGCAAATGATGTGACGCATATCCAAAAGTGGCGTTTAGTTCCACGGGTTAAGAAAAGTTTTGACATGATTGTTATAGATGTTTATGGGTTAAAGCCAAGGCCACTGTCAGTAGCCTTGGCTATCGATTTTAGTCGTTGAATATTTGATCGTAGTCTGATTTGAATGTACGATACATCAGGCCCATTTCCTCGATTACGCGGTCGAGGGTGCTTTGGTTATTTTCATACCATTGCAATGGTGGATACCAGTCAATGTCGGTGCGCTTGGGTGCAGTTTTGAATTTGACACCTTCAAAGAAGTAGGCAGGTATGCCTCGCTCGCTCATTTCTTGGAATACGCCTTTGGTCACAATTTTCAATCGTTCGTCACCGCCGTCAAGCCATCCGTGTTGTGGCGAGAATGTTTGCAGTTTGCCGGCAGTAAATTCGCCTGTCTCTTTGTCGTAGTTGAGCATTTCAAGGCGATAGTGGCGTGGAGCCATGGTGGGTTGTGAGAATCCGTTCATGGCAAGCATTAGTTCGAAGAACAATCCTGCAAGGCCGTTGCCATTGGGGTTGAGTTTGATATTTGAAAGCGAGATAGAGCCGCCGTCAAGCACCAAGAAATCTTGTTTGGTTGCCTCGTTGTGTTGATAACCGCTGATGCGGAATGGCGCGCTGAACACATAGCAAGAATAGTCGGGTTGAATGTGTTTGCTTCTCGGGTCTATCATTGCTACGATAAAGCCGTAGGTGTTGTCGCCATAGGGGTTGGCGTCGGTTCGTTGCGCATTGATTTGGGCATAGTAAGTGATATTGCCCATGCTTTCTTTTTCAAAGACGAGGTCTTTGTTGCCTTGGTAGGTATTGGTGTGTTCGGGGTCTTTATCGTCGTCTTTCTTGATGAATTTCACTTTGAGGTGAATGTTTTGTGTGACGGTGAAAGAATTGCCAACCGATACATTGCCAAGGCCGGTGACATCGTGAGTGACCGATGCTACTTTCCAGTCTTTGGCGGGAGTGGCTTTCAATGTAGCCTTGTCGCCAAATTCAAAGCGTCCTGTGGGCGAAAT
>JAGBWK010000062.1 GCA_017629835.1 Muribaculaceae bacterium
AGATTTCGCAAGGTGCAGGTCGTACAGCAGGTCACCTCGGTTTGGACAATTTGATTATGTTCTACGACTCTAACAATGTTCAATTGTCGACAATGTGCGACGAAGTGTCGAGCGAAGACGTAGCAAAAAAATATGAAGCATGGGGCTGGTATGTTATCGAAATCAACGGTAACGATGCAGCACAAATTCGCGAAGCGTTGAACAAAGCACAAGCCGAAAAATCTCGTCCAACACTCATTATCGGTAAAACAGTGATGGGTAAAGGTGCGTTGAAAGCCGATGGTTCGAGCTATGAGCGCAACTGTGCTACACACGGTGCACCTCTCGGTGGCGATGCTTATATCAATACAGTTAAAAATCTTGGTGGCAATCCCGAAGAGCCATTCGTATTGTTCGAAGAGACCAAAGCACTCTATGCTCGTCGTCGCGAAGAGTTGAAAGGCATTGTGGCTGAACGCTATGCAGCTAAAGCTGAGTGGGCAAAAGCCAACCCTGAGAAAGCAGCCAAAATGGAGAAATGGTTCTCGGGCGTAG
Organism: Muribaculaceae bacterium; assembly: GCA_017629835.1. Classification (GTDB taxonomy): domain Bacteria; phylum Bacteroidota; class Bacteroidia; order Bacteroidales; family Muribaculaceae; genus JAGBWK01. The sequence goes on from JAGBWK010000062.1 coordinate 535, forward strand.
CTCCTGAAATCGATTGGACAGGCTTTGAGCAAAAAGCCAATCAAGCAACACGTGCTGCTTCGGCTGCATGTTTGGGCGTGTTAGCTCAACAAGTCGAAAATATGGTAGTATCATCAGCCGACTTGTCAAATTCCGACAAAACCGACGGTTTCTTGAAACACACAAAAGCTATTACAAAAGACGACTTCTCAGGTGCATTCCTTCAAGCAGGTGTGGCTGAGTTGACAATGGCTTGCTTGTGTCTTGGTATGGCATTGCACGGTGGTGTGTTGGCAGCATGCGGTACATTCTTCGTCTTCTCTGACTATATGAAACCAGCAGTGCGTATGGCAGCGTTGATGGAATTGCCAGTTAAATTCATCTGGAGTCACGACGCATTCCGCGTAGGCGAAGACGGACCAACTCACGAACCAGTCGAGCAAGAAGCACAAATCCGTTTGATGGAAAAATTGAAAAACCACAGCGGTCGCAATTCTGTACTCGTGTTGCGCCCTGCCGACGTACACGAAACCACAGTGGCATACAAAATGATGATGGCAAACATGTCAACACCAACAGCGATGATTCTCTCGCGTCAAAATATCAAAGACCTTCCAGCTAAAGAGTGCCGTTTGTGCGAAGCACATGGTGCCGAAAAAGGAGCATACGTAGTTTCAGCTGACGAAAACCCACAAGTAGTGTTGTTGGCTTCAGGTTCTGAAGTATCAACATTGGCCGAGGCTGCCGAGTTGTTGCGTGCCGAAGGTGTTCGTTTAAGCATCGTTTCAGTTCCATCCGAAGGATTGTTCCGTTCACAATCGGCTGAATATCAACAATCAGTGTTGCCATGTGGTGTTAAACGTTTCGGTCTTACAGCAGGTTTGCCAGTCAACCTTATGGGCTTGGTTGGCGAAAATGGTAAGATTTTCGGTCTTGAATCATTTGGATTCTCAGCACCTTACACAGTGCTCGACGAAAAACTTGGTTTCACTCCAGCCAAAGTAGCTGCCGAAATCAAATCAATGCTTTAATACAATTGTCGATTCAAATAAATAGGGCTGTCGGAGTATTTTACTTCGACAGCTTTTTTTTGTAGTTAAATAGAGCCCCGAATCAATCATTACGAGCAATTGCGCTACGAGTTCGCGCACGATAAACAAAAATAATCCGCAAAACTCTTGCGGATGTCATTTTTTATTCATAAATTTGCAGAAAATTATCTTAACAGGCAAAGTTGATAGATTAGTCTTTCTTGTGAGACAAACTGTTGACTATTGACTGTAGACCATTGACTTTAGAGCTTTATATTATGAATATCAAACGATTATTGATTATCGACCGTTGTCTTCGTGACCGAAGTCGCCAATGGAGTCTCGACGATTTGATTGAGGCATGTTCATCTACCGAAAAAAATTCACGTCGTTCAGTGCAAGCCGACCTCGAGCTTATGCGTAGCACCGAGCGAGGTTATAGTGCGCCAATTGTAGTAGTAGATAAGAAATATTACATCTATAAAGACGAGAATTATTCGTTAGTCAATCAAGCATTGAGCGAATTAGACAAAAAAAATCTCGAGTTGGCATTAGCAACAATCAAAGACTATTGTTCATTTGCTCGTATGGAGAAGATAGGCAGTCGACTATTCGATTTGCATTGTTTGGTGGCAGAGTGCGCAGGCATGGAGCGTCCCGAATTGTTTGGTGGCAAAAATATCGAGCCGACAATAGTGCGTTTGTGGGTCGATTACGAGCGAGCCGAAGGTATATTAAGCAATCCGTTGCACCAATCGCAACGCCTCGAGCAAGAAGAGATAGATGGTAGTGTCAACATATTGCTCAACATACCAATTACCGACGAGTTCGAAATATATTTAGCCAAAAATCACAAACAAATAATGGTCACATCACCTACCTCGTTGGCAAATAAAGTCAAGAAACTCATAGGCGAATAACTCTAATTTAAATTAACAACCTCGCCATACATAGCATCTATGTGTGGCGAGGTTGTTTTTTTAATCAAGTCGTGACGCTCGGCACGCCGTGTCCGCAGACCATCGACTGTTGACTGTCGACTGTCGACCGAATTTACTCAGCATCTGCATAGTACGAAGCCATAGCAGCGCCACGAGCAGTCTTGTAGCGACCGTTGGAGTTGTCGGCTACTTCTTGCCATTCGGCACGTTTATCAGGG
>JAGBWK010000063.1 GCA_017629835.1 Muribaculaceae bacterium
CAAGACACTGATTTATACAAGGAATATAAAAGCTCTATTGTATTGATTAAAAACGAAGATTTGCCATATATTGAATTTGATGTTTCAAAGATTGATGACATCGTTAGTTTTTCAAATTCAAATGATTCTAATAACGGTAGTGTAAGCGTTGATATTACTATTAATCCTGCAAGGATTATTAAATTCAGTAAGAAAGTAAATGTAATACGAATGTATGTTGGTAAGGTTGTCCTTTAATTTTTCTTCATCGGCTATTTTTCGGTTATCTCGGGGGACAGATGGTGGGGGGAACAAAACGGGCGAAAATCTGCAAATATCGAAGTTAAAAATCAAAAATCTGCAAAAATTGGCGCAATTCTTAATGCTTGAAATTAAGCGATTTACGATCCATATTTGCAGATATTATGCTTTTCTTTGCAACAAATCATTTCCCGATGCAGAAGCGGGAGAAGATGGTGGAGAGGATTTCGGTGGAGGGGATTTCGCCGGTGATTGTGGCGAGGTGGTGGAGGGTTTCGCGGATGTCTTGGCTGACGAAGTCGCCTGAAATTCCGTTTTCAAGGCCATGTAGGACGCGCTGCAGTGATTCGCGTGCGAGTCCGAGTGCTTCGGCGTGGCGTGCGTTGGTCACTAATATGTCGGTTGTGCCGGCTTCGCAGTCGGCGATGTTTACGAGTGCGTTGCGGAGTGCTTCGAGCTGGTTGTCAGCGGCGTGGCTGAGGGCGCAGAGGGGTAGGGTGGTGAATCGTGCGGGGAGTTGCTGTGTGCGCTGTGCGATGTCGTCGGCTGTGGAGAGGTCGATTTTGTTGAGGATTGCCACGAGTGCTACCTGTTGGGGAAGTTGCGTCAGACGGTCGATGAGTTCTGCGTTGAAAGGCTGAGTTACGTCGCTGACCATAAGGATGATAGATGCACGGTTGAGCGCGTCGATTGAGCGCGAAATGCCTATTTGTTCGATGCGGTCGTCGGTGTGTCGCAGCCCGGCTGTGTCGATGAATCGGAAGCGATAGTCGCCTATGTCGATTGTCTCTTCGATTGTGTCGCGTGTGGTGCCATGTATGTCGCTGACGATTGCGCGGTCGTCGCCGAGGATAAGGTTGAGCAGCGAGGATTTTCCTGCGTTGGTGTCGCCCACGATAGCTACTGGTATGCCGTCCTTAATTGCTGTTCCAGCGGCGAATGAGTTGTGGAGGCGGCTGACTTCTGCGAGGATTTCTTGGGCAAGGAGGGTGAGCTTTTCGCGTGATGCAAATTCCACATCCTCTTCGGAGAAGTCGAGTTCGAGTTCCATAAGCGACACGAGCTCGACGAGGCTTTGGCGCAACTCGAGCAATCGGCGTGAAAATCCGCCCTTCATTTGGTTGAGCGCGATGCGGTGGGCAGCGCGTGATTCGGATGCGATGACGTCGGCAACTGCTTCAGCTTCAGCCAAGTCGAAGCGACCAGAGGCGAATGCACGTCGGGTGAATTCGCCCGGTTCGGCAAGGCGTGCGCCTGCGCTGATGAGTGCGTTGAGCAGTTCGCGTTGCACAAATCGTGACCCATGGACAGCGATTTCGACTACATCTTCGCCAGTGAATGAGCGTGGGGAGCGAAACGTGGTGGCAACGGCCTGGTCGAGAGGTTGCCCCAACGAGTCGATTACTTCGCCAAGATGAGCTGTATGGCTATCAGTGTCAGACAGTTTGCGCCCGTGCCAGATGCTGTCGGCGATGCTGATAGCATTTGGTCCAGAGATGCGGCACACGGCGATGCCACCCACGCCGGCAGGTGTGGAGATTGCGCAGATTGTGTCGTTGGCGTTGGTCAATGCAGAGTGCTCCATTTGTTGAAATTGAAATGTGATTCTATCTGATTTTCGATGCTGTCGGGCAGCGCTGAGAAAAAGTCGTAGCCAGTGATAGTTTCAACGTCGTCGACGCTCATTGCGGCCTTCTGCATACCCCCTTCAACCTTGCCGTTAGGCATTACGAACCCAATTGAGTAGGGTTCACGGGCATATGGGGCAAGTATTACTTTGAAGAATCGCTGAGGTACTGCCACGCTGCTTTCGCCGATGTATCCAATAGGCTTTTCGCCAGGCACTGGTCCGCAGATGATGACGATAGCGCTGTCGCGTTGCTCGCCATTGTTGGTGAGCGTAACTCGTGCGCGGCATTTCTCTTCGAGCTTTTTCCACGCGCCGCTATTGAGTTCGCCTGCTTGCGGAGCGATGTTTGTGAGTATAAACGACTGTTCCATAGCTGTTTCCGACCATTTCATATCGCCAGCTGGAGCCATGTGCCCACGGTCGTAGCCAGATTTATAGTAGTCGGAGGGTAGGGCGCATCCATTAACGCCCTCAGCAACTTCGAAGTCGTCTTTGCGAGGTACGGGTCCGTCGGCTTCGTCGTATGTAAGCTCCCACGCCACCCAATCGGGGATGTGGAGGTCGCTATTGAATGCAACTGTCATAGCTTCATACTCAATGATTTGGCGTTTGTGGTTGGTCGCCGCTTCTACGTAGGTGTAGTCGGCTTTAGGGATGTTGTTGCTTGCCGACTGACTTTCCGACAGCGAGTCGTATGCTTTGATTACGAAAGCGATAATCAGGACAATAGCCATGATTACGATGCGCATTTGCTTGTTTGAGCGTCGTGAGCGTGATTGTGAGGTGTAACGAGGTGAAGCCATTTTCTGACGATGAGTTTATGCTGATTTTGGAACAGAGAGTTTATGCTGATTTTGGTTTGAGAGTTTGTGCCTAAGTGTTTTAATCGTTTATGCGCCAAAGGTATAGGCGGTCGGACGGGCGGATTTTTGCAGGCACTGCAAACGAGAATAAATCACCCTTGTTGACCTCCTCGACCTGTACTCCCGGGTCGCCCACACGCATTTCGTCGAGCGTGAGTTCAACGACGCCAGTGGTAGGTCCGATGATGAGGATTTCGTCGCCGCGGCGCAGAGTGCCTGTCTCCATTTGGAATTCGGCGATGCCGATTTTAGAGAAATATCGGGTGGCCTTCGCCATGTAAACCTTTGTGCGAGTGGCAGATGAGCCATATTTCGACGACCATTCGCCGAGGCGTTGCCCCAAGTAGTAGCCGTCCCAAAAATCGCGATTGAAAATCTTGCGAAGGCGTTCGTCCCAGGTACCCACCATGTCGGTGGTGTATGTGCCGTCGGCAATGGCGCTCAGCGCTTCGTTGTAGCAACCAACGGCGGTGGCAACGTATTCGGGGCCGCGGGCGCGCCCTTCGATTTTGAATACGGTGACGCCAGCTTCAACCATACGGTCGAGGAAATGAATGGTTTTCAAGTCCTTAGGCGACATTATGCGCTCGTTGTCGATAGCGAGCTTGTCGCCAGTTTCGAGGTCGGTGACTTCGTAGGAGCGGCGGCAAATCTGAGTGCAGCTGCCGCGATTGGCCGACGAATTCATCTCATGGAGGCTCAGATAGCATTTGCCCGACACAGCCATGCAGAGTGCGCCGTGGCAGAACATCTCGATGCGCACCAATTCGCCGTGTGGTCCGCGAATATCTTGCTCAATGATAGCGCGATGAATGGCAGCTACGCGGTCGAGGTTGAGCTCGCGAGCAAGCACCACCACGTCGGCCCACTGAGCGTAGAATTTCACAGCCTCGATGTTGGTGATGTTGCATTGAGTGGAAATGTGCACCTCGACACCCTCTTCGCGTGCGATGCGAATGGCAGCGATGTCGGCAGCGATAACGGCAGTGATGCCCGACTGGCGTACAGCTTTCATTATCTCGCGACACTTTTCGAGCTCGTCGTCGTAGATTATAGTGTTGACAGTCAGGTAGGTTTTGACGCCAGCCTCATGGCAAGTGGCAGCGATAGAGCGTAGGTCGTCGAGTGTGAAATTGGCCGACGAACGGGCGCGCATATTCAGCCCCTCCACGCCAAAGTAGATAGCGTCGGCGCCTGCATTAATAGCTGCGTAGAGCGATTCGTAGCTCCCCACTGGAGCCATTATTTCGAAATCTTTGCGATTGAGATTATTGCTCATGTCTGTAAACAGATAATGGATGCACCCAACTAAGGATGCATCCTTGTATTTTCATTATTATAACTGTCGAATGTGTCGATTACTCAGCCACGGGAGCTTCAACGGGAGCAGCTTCAGCAGGAACCTCAGCAGCTACGGGAGCATCTGTTGGGAAAGTAGTAGCTTCAGTCTGTTCGGGAGCTTCAGTTTCGTAGATAGCGCCTTCAGAAGTTGTGTTAGAGCTGAGCACAGAAGAGAGAATCGAGAGAACGAGGATGATGATAGCCAAAACCCAAGTAGTTTTCTCGATAAAGTCGGTTGTGCGGCGTACGCCCATGATTTGGTTAGAGCCTGCGAAGTTAGAAGCGAGGCCACCACCTTTTGATTTCTGAATGAGCACTACGATAATGAGAAGAATCGATACGAGTACGGTTAAAACGACTAATACTGTCTGCATTTTAATATATGGTTTGAATTTTCTAATTTATTTTTGCATCTCTTTTGGCGCGATTCTCTTGATTTTTTATCAATTTTTGCAAGAAACGCAATTGGTCTGCAAAGTAAACACTTTTTTCTGGATAATTCAAATTTAATTGTTCTATAATTTCGTAAGCGCGGCTATATTGGCGCTGTTTTATGAATATTCGGGCAAGGCTTTCGGAGAGAAGCGACATGTCGGTCGGCGCTTTTGGGGCAACTTCCGAATGGCGTTCGCGCACGAGTTCTTCGGGCACTGGCGCATCGGTTGGCGACGCTGTAGCCTCCTGTTTCTGCCCGATAATGAAGCGGTTGATGATGTCGTCCTGACTCCCTTTTGGGGCTTCGTCGGCTTGGGGTATGCTCTGCGCTTCCTCGTTGGCGAGCACTTGAGCATAGTCGGGCGCTGGGTTGAAAATCAGTCGATTGAGCAGTGCTTCCTCCTCGGGCGAGGTAGTGCCGTAGGTGTTTAGGAACGAGTCGATAGCATTTTCGGTCGAAGGCTTCGCGGGGGTATCGTCGGGATAGAAATCAGCGTGCGCATCGTTGCCCGGGCTCAATAGCATATATAGCTTTTTGGGGTCGGAAGCCGACATCGCTACGGCGTGCGACAACTGTTCGCGAGTCGCCTTGTCGAGCGAATCGCCAGCATTTTTTATCAGCAACGCAGTTGGGAGAGTGAAATAAGGGTAGCGGTCGAGCAGCGTGGTTGCCATTTCGGCGGTCAACGCCTCTACTCGTCCCTCAGCAATGGCTTCGACAGCCTGCTTGAGCAATATGTCGGTCGATTCAGTCATTTTTCCTACCAGTTGCCGAGCGTAGCATTAAAAATCAGTTCAACCAACTCTTTGGAAATCTGCATACAAAGGTCGTCCTGCACGTCGGTGAGCATCATCGAGCTGTCGAAATCGCGGTAAGCGGAGAACGACTGATCGACGTCGTTTTTGTCGTCGATAGCGTCGGTGTATTTCACACGCACGGTAATCGTCAGACGCGTTTGTGAGGCGTAAGCATTCTCAGTGACAGCTTGCGGCGTGAGCGAATATCCGGTAATTTCCCCTTCGAGGTTGATGTCGGAGGCTCCGTCGGTCACTTGCAGGCGAGTGTTGCGGTTGATATAGTCTAAGAGTTCGTTTTCGAAAGTTTGTTGCAGGGGAGGGTAGACCAACGCGGCGCGAATCGGGAATTCCGACACGTGGATAGTCTTATAGACGTTGTAGTCGATAGCCGTACCATTGAATTTGTAGCTGATGCGACACCCTGCGAGCACCATTACAGCACACGCTACCAACGCTCCTATGGCTATGCGCCAACGGCGAGCGCGACGCTTGTTATGAGTCGAGTCCATAGTCTTTTATTTTGCGGTAAAGTGTTCGTTCCGAAATGTTTAGCTCCTTGGCGGCAGCCTTGCGGCGACCTTGATTGCGATAGAGCGCGGCCTTGATTGTTTCGCGTTCGGTGTCCTCCAACGTCAAGTGAGGGGTTGCTTCCACATCCTCCACATCCTCGATAGGCTGATCTTGGTTGAGTATTGATGATGCGTTGGGGTTGAATCTTACGATGTTGGCGCCGACGTTGGTCGATTCGGCTTCGCGTGCAAGCGTCAACGGCTCGCGTTGCTCGTTGTCACGCTCGTTAATCGCAGCTCGCAGCTCGTCGATTTCGTTTTGCAAGCGGAAAATCATATTGAATAGCATCTCGCGCTCACGTTCGTAGGCGTGAGAGCTGCTTGGAGCTACCGTGGGAGTGAATCCCCCCGTTGGCATAGGCAAGTATTCAGCCAAAGTGGCTGCGTCGACCACCGTGCCACCCTCAAACAGGGCAATCTGCTCGACCACATTCTTGAGCTGGCGCACATTGCCTGGCCATGAATAGTGGGTCATACGCAAGCGTGCTTCGTCGTCGAAAGTGACCGACGGCGTGTGGTATTTCTCGGCAAAGTCGCCAAGAAACTTGCGTGTAAGCAGCAGGATGTCGTTGCCACGCTCGCGCAGTGGGGGTACGTGAATCTCCACCGTCGACAAGCGGTAGTAAAGGTCTTCGCGGAAACGCCCTTCGGCAACAGCTTTAGCCATATCGACATTCGTAGCAGCAACCACTCGAATGTTGGTTTTCTGCACTTCCGATGAGCCTACTTTGATGAATTCGCCAGTTTCGAGCACGCGTAGCAGTCGCGCCTGAGTGGTCATAGGTAGCTCAGCCACCTCATCAAGGAATATCGTGCCGCCGCTTGCCTCCTCGAAATAACCTTTGCGAGAGGCAATCGCACCCGTAAACGCCCCTTTCTCGTGGCCGAACAGCTCAGAGTCGATAGTCCCCTCAGGGATAGCGCCACAGTTGACGGCTATATATTTATTGTGTTTGCGGGGGCTGTTAGTGTGGATAATCTGGGGGAAAAACTCCTTGCCAGAGCCGCTTTCGCCGGTAATCAGCACCGACAGGTCGATTGGAGCCACGCGGATAGCACGCTCAACGGCGTTGTTGAGCGCTGGAGCGGAGCCAATGATGCTGAAGCGCTGCTTGGCGCGCATCACATCGTCCGACACATTATTATTAATAATACTGAAATCGGTCAAAGTAGTATCGTTTTTTGTTTCTGACTGCAAATTTAGCGAAACTTTTCGATAGTCGGTGCTAAAATGGATAAAACCGACCAAAATTAGCGTAGTTTTAACCGATTTATCTCTGTTAGATGAAAATTTTACAACAAAATGTTACAAAAACGCAAAAAATATTTAAGTATTCTTCGTAAATAGCCTTACGATTGTTAAGTTGCATTACGTAGTTGAAAATTAAACTATTATGTATGGTGTCAAAATGCTACTTTTGTCTCCTACTTTTAATTCAAAATGTTAATGGACGAAAAATTTTGGTTGCAAATGCTTGCGATTTCTGAATTTATGTTTAACTTTGCAAAATCTATTTGTGTACAATTTCGACAAAAGGTAAAAAAGTAGGTGCTGTTAAACTACTCGAAAAAACAAATTAAATTAATATTCATCGTCTAATTTTCCATTAGTATGAAAAAACTGTTCTCATTTCTCATGGCAGTAGTTTTGACATCAGCGGCAGCTTTTGCACAAAGCCGCGTGGTGACAGGTACTGTCGTGTCGGATGCTGACAATGAACCCTTAGCGGGTGCTACTGTTCAGCCCGTAGGCGGAAGCGCAGATGTTGCCACTGATTTGGATGGACGCTTTAGCATTTCTGTTCCGCAATCGGTACAGCTTCTCCGTATTTCTTACTTAGGTATGGAATCTCAGGAAGTTGCTGTTAAAGACAATTTGGAGATTCGCTTGAAGTCTTCTTCAACGATGCTCGATGCTGTAGTCGTTACTGGTTATGGTTCTGCAAAGAAACTTGGCACAGTAGTAGGCTCTGTTTCGGTTGTCGACGAAGCTGCTATCGAGAATACTCCAGCTACAACTTTCGTTGACGCTCTCCAAGGTCAAGTTCCTGGTCTTGCCATTTATTCAAACACTGGTGAGCCTGCTTCTCCTCCTTCAAACATTAACATCCGTGGTGTCAACTCGCTTGAAGCATCTACCACTCCGTTGTTTATCCTCGACGGTGCTCCTGTAAGCTCAAGCTTCTTCACTTCAATCAACCCTGCCGATATCGACAACATCACCGTTCTTAAGGACGCATCTGCAACCTCTATCTATGGTTCTCGTGCTGCTAACGGTGTTATCGTTATCACTACTAAGAAGGGTCGTTATGGCGAACAAGCTAAAGTAACTGTTCGTGGTAGCGTGGGTTGGTCATCTCGCGTACGCAGCGACATCGACATGATGGACTCTAAACAGTATCTCCAGTTCCGCGAAGAGCAAGCTGCTGCTTTTGGTGTTGCTGACCTTTCTCAACATGAAAAAGATCTTATCAACATCCATGGTATCAGCACCGACTGGCAGAAAGAAATGATGAGAGACAATGCACCTACTTACTCATTCGAAGCTGCTGTTCAAGGTGGTACTGAAAAAACCAACTACTACATCTCTCTTGGTCACAACAAACAAGAAGGTCTTATTGCACGTTCTGACTTCCAACGTGAAACTCTCCGTGCAAGCTTCGACACTAAGATTAAAGAATGGTTCCGCGTAGGTTTCCAAGCTAACCTCGGTGTTGAACACTATATGCAAAACTCTGTTGCAGCTTATGCTGGTAGCTTCTACATCAATGGTCCTATCGTGCTCTCTTACGCGATGCTTCCATACGATGCTCCTTACTACTATACTTTCGACGAAAATGGCAAAATCCAATTCGGTCAGAAAGCTGAGTACTACCTTTACACTTTCGGTGGTATAGCTGACGCTAACTTCCTTAACGCAAACAATAAGGGACGCAACAACCAGCTCTCACTCAATGCAACTCTCTACGAACAGTTCAACCCAATCAAGGGTCTTACTATTCGTTTCCAACAGGCTGCAGAAGGTATCGAAAGCCGTGGTACTTCAATCAACCCCGCTCTTGAAGACTATATGACTCCAATGGGTGTGATGACTAACTTCGGTAGCCAGTATCTCTCAGCTTCACGTGGTGAATCTTTCTCTCGTCGTTATCAATTCACTTACACCAACACAGCTGAATACCGCACTACTATCAACGATGTGCACGAAATCACTGCCCTCCTCGGTCAGGAATCAATCATCACTCGTACTAATGGCTTCAGCGTAAGCACTTCATTGCAGCCTAACAACATCCAAATGTTGTTGACCAATGGTACTAACGTCACTATGGAAGATGTTGGTCAATCAATATCGGAATTCATCATGAATTCTTACTTCCTCCAAGGTGACTATGGTTTCGACAGCCGTTACTTCTTCAACTTCACAGTTCGCCGCGACGGTAGCTCTAAGTTTGCTCCCGGTCATCGTTGGGCTACATTCTACGCTCTCGGTGCAATGTGGAACCTTAAGAACGAAAAATTCCTCGAATCAACTAAATGGCTCGACGACTTGAAATTCCGCGTTAACTACGGTACAACTGGTAACTCCGGTATCGATCCTTACCTCTATATGGGTACTGTTGGTACAGGTGCTGCTTACGACGGTAGCAACTCTATCGGTCTTACTCAGCAATCAAACAACGAGTTGACTTGGGAAACTGTTGCTCAGTTCAACGTAGGTTTCGGTTATAGCGTGTTCAACCGCCTCTATGGTAATGTTGACTACTATATCAAAGATACTCACGATATGCTTATGAGCATTCCTTACTCAGTAACTACTGGTTGGAGCGGTGGTATGGCTAACATCGGTTCACTCCGCAACACTGGTGTTGACTTCGAAATCGGCTCTCACATCTATCAGGATAAAGACTGGTACGTAGGTGCTCGCATCAACTTCAACTACAACAAGAACACTATCACTGAACTCTTCAACGGTCTTCAGGAATATCCTATGGAAGAATACGGTATGATCTACCGCGTAGGCGAAGACCCATATCAGTTCTATTCAGTACGCTATGCTGGTGTTGACCCACAAGATGGTAAACAGATGTGGTACGACAAGAATGGCAACATCACTAAGGTTTACAATGAAAATGATAAAGTTACTCTTGGTAAAGGCTTCATCGCTCCTTGGACTGGTGGTTTCGGCGTGAATGCTCGCTACAAAGGTCTTGCTCTCCAAGCTGACTTCAACTGGGCTGCTGACAAATATATCATGAACTGGGGTGAACAGCTTACTTGTAACCCAAGCTACATATACAACATGAACCAGAGCGTAAAGATGCTCGATTCTTGGAGATACCCAGGTCAAGTTACCGATATGCCAGCTATCACTGAAACAATTCAAGCAGACACTCGTTACCTCCAGAACTCTTCGTTCATCCGTATGAAGAACTTGACTGTTTCTTATGCTCTTCCAAAGACTTTCTTACAGAAACTCTATCTCTCTGACGTGATTTTCCGTTTCACAGGTCGTAACTTGCTTACATTCACAACTGACGACTATACCGGTAACGACCCTGAATACGTAAGTAACGGTGTGCGTTTCAATTATCCTAATACACGCCAGTATGAATTCGGCGTTGAAATTTCATTCTAATAGGAGATTCAATTATGAAAAAGCTATTTATATCTTTAATGGCGGTGTCAGCAATGCTGACCTCCTGCAATATGGATACGCCCGCTCCTGGTGTGCTTGATGACGCTACTGCTATCAGCGACGTATCTTCTGCAGAGTATTTCCGCAATACTATCTACAATGGGCTTCGTGTATACTCAGCTGGCTCTCCAATCTACGGCACTGAGTTGGCTATGGACCAGTTCATCGGATTGAGCACTAATGGTAACCGTGAAAGCCAATTCGCTAATGGTGGTGAAATCAACTCATCTAACACTTCAATTACTGGTTTCTATGGTGGTTGCTACAGCCGTATCGCTGACGCTAACTACTTTATCGAAAAAGCAAACGCTCTTCTCGATGGTGGCTCACTCAATAAGCAGGATGCTCTCGAAGTAAAACGCTATATCGGCGAAGCACACTTTGCTCGTGCTTACTACTACTTCTTCCTCCTCGACCACTATTGCCCAACTTACGACAAAGCTAAAGGTGATCAAGAAGGTCTCGGTCTTCAGATTCAGCTCGTTTATAACCCAACTGGTGATACTTCAAAATATCCTGGCCGTTCTTCAATGAACGCTTCTATCAAGGTTATCAACGACGACCTCGATGCTGCTTACAAAGCTCTTAAAGCTTACGAAGATGCTGGTAACGCTGCCAACACAGTTGCAGGTTCTTCTTATCTCTCTTCTTACGCTGTAGAAGCTCTCCGCGCTCGCTTCGCTCTCGCTATCGGCGACTACGAAACTGCTGTTACAAGCGCTCAAGCTGTTATCGCTAACACCAACTATCAGCTCCTCACTGGTCAGGCATACGTTGATATGTGGAACGATGCTAACGTTAGTGAACTTATCTTCTCACCCTTCGTTGACGCAACTGAAGCAGCTTACGTTTCTTCAACTTGCGACGGTTGGAACGAATGGTGGAGCGACGTTCAACAGAGCGACTATATCCCCACTTCTCAAGTAGTGTTGTCATATACCGTCAATAGCAATGTTAACGACTGGCGTTTCTTCGCATTCTTCAAAGCTACCAATGTTAAAGTGCAGGGTGGTACAACTCAAACTTATGTGTTCAACAAATACCCCGGCAACGATGCTCTCATCACCGACGGTACTAACCACTACAAGAACACTCCCAAGCCTTTCCGCTTAAGCGAACAGTATCTTATCCTTGCTGAAGCTGCTGCTATGGCTGGTGATAAAGATGACATCGCTAATGACGCTTACAATGAGTTGATCAAGAATCGTTATCGCGACTATGCTGAAACTAACCTCGTTGGTCAAGATTTGATTGATGCTATCCGTTATGAACGTGGCAAAGAGCTTATCGGTGAAGGTTTCCGTATGAGCGACCTCCGTCGTTGGAAAGTTGGTTTCGACCGCGACCAAGAGTACGACCTCAACTCATTAGTTGCAGAATCTCGTACAATCGCTGGTTTGAATACCTCTTACGCTGCTGACGACTACCGCTACGTATGGCCTATTCCTTACGATGAAATGGCTATTACACCTGCCCTCGCAGGTCAGCAGAATCCTGGTTATTAATAATCAATTCAATTTAGTAAATTATGAAACTACATAAATTTTTAGCAATCTCACTCGTTGCAGTTGCTTTCTCTTCTTGCCAAAGCGGCGAAGAAATCTCAGCACCGCAAGAGCCTGCAATCAATACTGCTTCTGGTGTAGTAGTAAGCATGGAATCGGCTGAATTGTTCGTTTCAGAAGACCAGCAGGGTAGCGCTATGAGCAATATTCCTGTTGTGCTCACAGGCGAGGCTAATGGTGCGGTTAAAGTTACTGTTAAGGTTGTAGCTGACGAAGCAGCTCCCGCTGTTGAAGGTGAAAACTTCGTGGTTACAAGCAAGTCAATCATCATTCCTGAAGGCCAGAAATCTGCAAATGTGGAATTTTATCCTAAAGG
>JAGBWK010000064.1 GCA_017629835.1 Muribaculaceae bacterium
GCAGAGTGGTCGATTGCGGCGGTCTTGAAAACCGTTGAGGGTAACACCTCCGGGGGTTCGAATCCCTCTCTCTCCGCAAAAAAGCTCGAAATCGAAAGGTTTCGAGTTTTTTTGTATATTGGAGAGAGAGGTCATCTAAAAAGTTTGATTGCAACAAAAAAGCTGCTGTGCGTGAATATGCACAGCAGCTTTTGTTAGTATCGGGTGTTGTATCGCCCTTAGGAGGGTTACTGCTTAAAAACCTTGACAGGTGTGGTGGCTGCAGGAGTAGTGACAGTGAGGATGTAGAAAGTGCCACTGGGGAAAGCGGAGAGGTCGAGTTGGTCGCCAGGATTCTCCCAAGTTGCGAGCGTCGCCCCTGAGATAGAGACAAGCGAAGCTCGCTCCACAGGTTGTTCAGTGACGATGTGGAGCACATCTTTGACTGGGTTTGGATAGACGTTGACTGCTGTGAAGTCGACCAACACATCTGGGATAGCACTTGTGCCGTCGACAGCGAAGCTATAGCTTCCTGAGGGCAGGGTGAAGACTTTGCGACCTTCTTCATATCCCACATACTCTATTCCCTCAACCTCTTCGGCGGGTTTGCCACCTTCGTAGACTATAATGTCGGCGTTGTCGACTGGCATACGCAGCTCGGCAATAGTGTTGGCTGGCACTAAGATGTCGTAGGTAAAGTTGGTGCCGCCTGTCACTTTCCACTCGGCCTCGGCAATACCATAGGGGGTATTGAGAGTACCTACAGCCTGATTGATTTTGGGTTGTTCGGCGGGTGTCTCGCTGCGGAAGTCAGGGTTAGGTGCATATACTATTTTGCTGAAGCCTGGTTGTTCCTCAGTGTTGGAGATTCCCACCATATAGCGCCACATCCACTCGCCCACTGCGCCGTAAGCATAGTGGTTGAACGAGTTCATAGCAGCGTCGCCAAAGCCAGTCTCCTTGGTGTAGGAGTTCCAGCGTTCCCACATAGTTGTGGCTCCTTGGTCGATGCTGTAGAGCCACGAGGGACATTCGCGCTGCAGTAGCAAGTTGTAGGCTTTGTCGCTGAGTCCATTCTGCGAGAGCGCCATATTAATATATGCAGTGCCCACGAAGCCGGTATTGAGTTTCTCACCGTTTTTTGTGATAGCATCGCTGAGGCGTTCTATTATAGTTTGGCGCTGTGCATCGTCCTTGCACAAATTGAAGTGGAGAGCGAGCACACATTGCGTCTGCGTGAAGTTTCTTAATTGTCGCTGTGACATAAAGCGGGTTTGCAGTTCTGCCTTCACATCATTGGCCAAAGCGGTATATTTTGCAGCATCAAGGCTATATTGGTCACCCTCGTTCTGGCTAAGAATAGCTGCCATTTTAGCCATGAGCTGTGCGTCGTAGGCATAGTACGCCATGCTCACGAAGCGGCTTGATGTTTCCACAAATGATAGCCAGTCGCCATGAGCAGTACCACCGCCGGGATAGTCGAAGCCGGCTACGCTCTGTTGCGAGAGCCAAGTCATGAAGCGTGTCATCGACGCGTAGCTCTCTTCGATGATACTCTTGTCGCCAGTCATCTGATACACGTTCCAAGGCACAATCACACCAGCGTCGGCCCAAGCACCATTGCCATATTCGGTCCAGCTCACTGGAGCGATATCATAGTAGGCACCGTCGGCTCGCTGGCTGTCGCGCATGTCGGTGAGCCATTTGCGGTAGAACTCAGTAGTAACAGCGTTAAACATACCAGTATTGGCAAAAACTTGGGTGTCGGCCGTCCAACCGAGGCGCTCGTCGCGCTGAGGGCAGTCGGTGGGGACGCTCAGCAAGTTGCTACGTTGGCCCCATACGATGTTTTGGATAAGGCGGTTCACCATAGCGTTGTCGGTAGAGATTGTGCCAGCGTCATCGTGCGACGAGGTTACAGGCACGCTCTTTATAGAGGTAATCTCCACGTCACCGTTGGCAGTGATTTCGCAGTAGCGATAGCCGTAGAAAGTTGTAGTTGGGTGGTAGAGTGCTGTTTCTGAGTCGTCCGACACTATGTAGTAGAGCTCAGCTTTGGCGGAGCGTAGGTTTTGCAAGTAGAGCGAGCCGCCAGGGCCGTCGTTGCCGCGGCTACGTTCGCCAGTGTCGTTGAGCATCTCGGCGAAGCGCATCTTCACTGTAGTACCCTCAGCGCCTTTGACGGTAAACATGGGCCAACCGGCGAGGTTCTGGCCGAAATCTACTACGGCAGTCTCACCATTGCGGAGCACTATGGGACCTTCACCTTTGCTGGTGGAAATCACGTTAATCATGCCATAGTCGGCACCCGGTATAGTGCCATTGTATATGGTCACCGACTGCGGGGCGATAGCTTGGTCGAAGAGGGCACGAGGTGTGGGGCCCATATAGGGGTCAATGGCGCCGTTGTAGGTCATCTCGTCGACTGCTTTGGCGGTGCTAAGACTTTCGGCGTTGATGTCGGACCAGTGGCGACGGCTGTCGTAGAGTTCGCCGTCGTAGATGTCGCCTTTAAGTATGGGCGAATTCAGTGAAGTGGCCCAGCTGTTGTCTGTCACAATCACCTGCTCGGTACCGTCGGCGAATGTGAGCACCAGTTTACCTATGAATGCGGTTTTTACATTGCCGTAGATACCTTTGCTGATGACTCCAGCCCACCAACCGGAGGTAATTGAGGCTCCGATTACGTTCTGCCCCTCATTGATAAGAGAAGTTACGTCGTGTGTGGAGTAGAACACGCGTTTTGAGTAGTCAGTCCAACCCGGTTTCAGTTCCACGTAGTCGGTGGTGCCGTCATCGAGCAGGTGTCCAACTCGACTGCCGTTGATGTAGGCATCATACACGCCAAGACCCGAAGTGTGAAGCATAGCTTTCACCACTGGTTGGCTCACTTCGAAGGGTTTGAAGAGGAACGGGGCACTCTCGGTGGCGGTCTGCATCATGAAGTGGTCAGTGCCTATCGATGTCATATGGCAGAGGTGGTTGCCGTCGACTTCTACTACTTCGGGCATAAGGAAGCAGCCAGTTGAGCCTGCCTCGAAGGTCTCGTTGATTACCACTTTGGGCACGTTGTTGGCATCGTAGCGCGTAACCAATATATTGTCGAAGTAAGCATCCTCTTTGTCGTCGATGTTGCATACGCGCAGACCCACGTTGCCCCAAGCCACGTGGCCTTGGGTTGAGGTGTAGCTGTCGACCTTCACATCGTCGATGTAGGTATCAACGCAAGCTCCGTTCACCTCGATTTTCAAGTGGCACGAGGTGCCAAGCAGGTCTGCTTTGGAGAAGGCTGTAACGGGGATATCGTTGACTACCACATAGTTATTATTGACCTTTACGTGGCGGCGTAGCAGCGGTGTAGCGGCGTTGATAGTATTAAACTGCCACATATATAGGTCGCTGATGCCGTTGGTGCCGGCAAACACTACAGCTGCGTTGCCTGCCAGCAGTGTCATATCGCACTCTACGATGTAGTGTTCTCCTGAAGCCGATGCGGTCTGCCACGAATATACACTGCCGCTGGTTGAGCCCACTATTCGGAGACGCCCGTCGATTACTTCGCCTACAGAGAAATGGTTGGTGGAGGTAAAATCCTCGGTGAAGAGGACCTCTCCACTGGGACGTGCCACGTTGATGTTGTCGAAGATTGCAATTTCGGGTCGCATATCATAGTCACCGAAATCCTGGCGCATACCAACGGTGCCGTAAGCAAAATTGCCTGTGCGCTCATCGATGAGCACGTCGTTGATGTAAGTGGCACATCGTGAACCGTTGTCAGTAATCACCAAGCGAGCGTGATATTGGTTGCCGTTGCGCACATGCACTTTATCTTTAATGGGCACCTCTGCCAGAAGCGCGGGGTTGCCGTTGCTCCATGAGTGAGGGCGGAAGCGGGGATTTTCGGGGTCGATTGTATTGAATTGCCACATGTAGAAGTTGCCTTCGCTATGCTTTGCAAAGCAAAATCCTGCAGCGGTGTGCTCCACCTCAAAGTCGAAGTCGATTGTGTAGTCAGTGACTGGGTCAGTAGCTTCAGTAGAGTAAGGACGCGATGAGGCGGAAATCCATTTTGCTACACCCCACCCCTCGTCCATAAGGCCGGTGATGAATGATGCTTTTTCGGTGGAGGTGGCTTCGCCGCCGAGGTTGGTTTTCACTGACACGCTCCAGTAATAGCGTGTGCCAGGCTGCAGTGCCATGCCTGTGGGAATGACGTTGACCGATGCATCCGACTCAATGGTGCCGCTGGTCCAGGCAACATCGCCTCCAGCTGCGTCGCGGCTTACGGTGATTGTGTAGGCGGTCTGCTTCACGCCGCGTTCGGTATCGACTAATTTCCAACTGAAAGAGGCATTTTCAATCCCCGAAGGATTTTTGAGGGTGTTTACGCGAAGGTCGCCCACCGAGGTGGTGGCGCTAATGCCCAGAGCGGTCAACGCAGCGGCAAGCACCAAGGTTAATTTGCGATTAATCATGGTTCGTTAAAGGTGGTTCTACGAATTAATAGTTATCATCAGAGATTACTCAGAAAACTTTCAGACTACCGCTGATGTGATGTCAACATCACAAAATTAGGTGAGTTTTCTAAATTTCACAAATAATTCGCAATCTTTTTTGGGAGAACGAACCTAAACGCTTGTGGGATAACCATTCTCCCACGACATGAAGGTCTTAGGGAAGCGTTAGTGGGAATGGGGATGAGAGGGGCAAGGGCAGTCGAGGGTGAAGTAGTGGTGGCTGGCGGTGCACTCTTCGATAGTGCGGTCGACGATGATGTGTCGGTTAGCCATTGATGCAATTCGCGACATTTCGTGCGAAACGAGGATTATGGTTGTGTTGTGCGACAAATGGTCGATTATGTCGTAGATTTTCGATTCAAATTGTTTGTCGATGTAGCTGAGTGGCTCGTCTAGTATGAGAATTTCGGGTTTTGAGATAAGTGCTCGACCGAGTAGTGTGCGTTGTAGCTGTCCGCCCGATAGTTGGCCAATTGCGTAGTTGCGTCGTTGATTAAGCTCGACGAGTTCGATGATTTCGTCGATGCGTGTTGCTTGCAGCTCTTTTGTGAGCGACGTTTCGGCAATTAGCCCCGACTTAACGACTTGCTCTACAGTGATTGGAAACTTATTGTCAATCATATTTTTCTGTGGCAAGTATCCGATGTGAAGGCGTTCGGCCTCAGTGCCATTATAATAATATGCTACTTGACCTGTAGTAGGCTTGAGGAGTTTGAGAATGACTCTGAGAAGCGTGGTTTTTCCACCTCCATTTGGACCTGTGATTGCCACAAAGTCGGACTTATTGATTGTGAGATTTATATTCTCAAGTATGGAGCGTTGCGACCATGAAAGGCTTACATCGGTCAATTGTATTATCTTATCACTCATAGAGTTGGTAGATGTCGGCTAATGTTTATTCTATTGTGAGTTTGAGTCGAATTGCAATCGGGGTTATTCGCCGGCGAGTGCATCGACCACAATTTCGAGTTGGCGTTGCCAGTCGGAGTCGAGTGGGTTGATTTCCACAACTTTTGCATTGAGTTGGCGTATGATATTCTCGGCTTGCGACGAATCGAAATTTTTCTGAACGAAGCATATTGCTACGTCGTTGCACTCAGCTTGGTCGATTTGGCTTTGGAATTGACGAACCGACATATCTTTATTCTCTTGTCCTACAGCAATTTGCTGCAACTGATAGTCGCGAGCGAAATAAGAAAGCGAGGGGTGCCATATCAGGAACGCTTTGCCCGACAATGGCGCAAGCCTCTCGGCAAAGGCATCGTCGAGCGAGTCAAGTCGGTGAGATAGTTGCTTATAGTTAGCCCTAAAGTAATCGGCATGCTGGGGGCTAAGGGCTTCGAGTGCGTTGAGCATATTTGCAGCTACGATTTTGAGGTTTCCAACAGAGCTCCAAGTGTGTGGGTCAGCCACGTTGTGATGACTGTGACCGCCCACTTCGCCATGGCTGTGGTGACAATGGTCGTGGGTGCCATAAATTGGCTCGATTCCTTGAGAATTGTCGACAAACTCAACGTCGTAAGCGGTTTGTTTAATTTTGTCGACCAATGCGCCCTCAAATGGAAGGTTGCCAATTAGGAAATAAGCGTCGCAATTGTGAATGGCACGCATATCGTTGACGCTGATTTCGAAGGTTTCAGGATTGGAGTCGGGTCGAAGTAGAGTGACTACATCGACCGAATCACCAGCAATTTCCTTTAGCAATGATGCTTGGGGCGGAATGCTGACAGCTATCGACAAACGACTGTCGGCACTGTTGGATGAGCAAGCAGCCAAAATCACACTACCAATGCAGAGCGATGCAACGTAGAATTTTGACGCTACGAGCAAACATTTACAACGGCCACGGAGCGCTTCTACGTTAGCTATAGTGCGAAATCTCTTATATATATGATTGAGCATTATTCAAGCGTAAATGGATTTCTTGTGGATAACAATGCAAATTTAGTAAAAAATAGTGAGAAATTATTTTATATAATTGAATTATACTTATATTTGCAGCAGTTTAATCAAATATAACACATACTACCTATCACAACTGGAAATTATCAATCTAAAAGCCATGTCACAAGTACAATTAGACAAATTAGACATTAAAATTCTCCAAATGCTCTCCGACAATGCTCGCATGGCTTATCTCGAAATAGCCCGCGAATGTGGAGTGTCGGGAGCTGCAATTCATCAGCGCGTAACCAAGCTCGTCAATATGGGTGTGATCAAAGGCTCAGAAACCAACATCGACCCAGCATCCATTGGTTATGAAACTTGCGCCTACATAGGCTTCTACCTCAAAGACCCAGCTACGCTTAAGGATGTTGTCGACAAATTAAGCCGAATCCCCGAAGTTGTAGAATGTCACTTTACGACAGGTCAATACGACATATTTATCAAACTTTACGCCAGCAACAACGACCATTTGTTGCATCTCATTCACGAGAAGCTCCAAAACCTCGGCTTGTCGCGCACCGAAACCCTCATATCGTTTCAAGAGGTGTTCAAACGCCCGCTTCCGATACACGACTACACGCGACATTAATACTTTTTGGGGCAGCGAAAGCCGCCGACAATAGCTTTAGTCGCCATTTTTGCAATAATTTTTACTTTTATAACGATTTGATATTCAAAGTCCAATAAAAATAATTCATATTAGACGATAAAAAAATCGGTTTTGAATATATTTTTTTGAAAGATAGTTATTATCTTCGCACCAAATTTAAGTACAATCTCTAAACTAAAAAATATAAAGTTACAATATATGGTTTACACTTTCAGAATAGTATCAGACGAAGTCGATAATTTCCGTCGCGAGATCAAAATTGACGCCGATGTATATTTCATGGACCTCAAAAATGCTATATGCGAAAGCGTTGGATATGACAAACATCAAATGTGTTCATTCTTCCTGTGTGAAGGCAATTGGGAAAAGACCAAAGAGATTACGCTCGAAGATATGGGCTCAGATTCAGCCGACGACGTTTATTTGATGGACGACACTATCATTAGCGACTTTATTGAAGACCAAGGCCAACGCCTGATTTTCACATTCGACTATATGACCGACCGCTCGTTCTTTATGGAATTGAAAGAGATTACCACTGGGAAAAACATGAGCGAGCCATTGTGTACACTTGCTATGGGTGTTCCCCCTTCGCAGACTATCGACCTCGCCGAGTTTGAAGCGAAAGCCGATGCAAAAGCTGCTTCAGCAATCGAAGAGCTTGATGAAGATTTCTACGGCTCCGACCAATACAGCGAAGACGAGTTCGATGTAGAAGGCTTCGACGAAATGTCGTTCGACGATTAAATTTCGAAACAGATAACATAAGTAAAGATGATTCAATCGATATCAGCTAATAGAAGTTTCTATCGATTAATCATCTTTATTATTGTCAATATAGCTGTATTATGCGACTTCAAGTACGCAACTATAGTTGTTGGCGTACTTGCAATAGCTGCAGTAGCAATATGCATTTGTCACATCGCTGACATAAAATCAAAAACGGCTGATTCGTTGACCGTCGGCCGCCTGTTTCGACAATGCTGGGATAGCATAATTTTTTGCTTGCTAATATCTTTAATGTGGCTTCTGCTCTACATATCGTAAGCAATCAAATCGCACAAGATATATAATGCGGGTGTGTCAAGATTCAACATTGACACACCCGCAAATATTATGGGGTTTGGAGTTGTTATTCGGGGGATTCGGTTGGGCTCCAAGTGGCTACATAGCGGTATGCTATTGGGCAATCCGGAATATTGGGGTCGACGTGGGTAAACTGGCCCTCGATGTTGGCCGACTTGAGCGACAAATCAAAGTGGCACAAGGCTATACCCATATCAATCAAGCGGAAAATATATTCATCGTCGGACGGCTTTTCCTTGAATGCAATATAGAAATGATAGCGGTCGCCATTCTTAACGATGCGCCATGGCTGAGTATTTGTTGCCGAAGGAGCAAGGCGCACCATTTCCAATGCTTCAGCGTGGTCGCCAGCAACGTCGGCAGTAAGCTGAGTGGAGAAATTTTCATTGAAAAACAATTCATTCCAAGGGAGTCGCGTATCGGAGCGTGCAACTGTGCGGAGCAATCGCTCAACAAGGCGTTTCTTCGCAGGATAGCCTACAGGAGTGATTGCAAGAAGCTGCTCTGTTTTCTTAATTTTGAAAGCGGCTGAAAACTTTTTGCGCGAGAATGTAGCGCCAAGCCACACTGTGCCAAGTCCAAGCGAGGTGATATATAGTATGAGTTGCTCGAATTCATATCCTGCGGCTACAATCGACGTTTCCGAGCGGCCACACAATAGTCCGATAAACGCTGAGGCATCTTTTACCACGCCATATGTGCCCAACTTTTCACCGCTATCCGCAAGACGGCGGTCGGTTATGGGGATACGCACAGTGTCGTCGCCAAATGGATTGCTCAACGTGGCGATGTAATCGCTAATCTGTTGCTTAAGTTCGGCAGTGAGAGGTTTTTCCTCAAATGTGCGAACACTTCGGCGCTCTTTTATGGCTTCAATGACGTTAAAATCCATATTCTTAGCTTTTCATGTTTTCAATTGGACTCGATTGTGATCGAACTATATTTCGATGCGGCAACCGAGCGTTTTCTACCTGATGTTATTAAAAGAGTTTCTTCGGCTTAGTTGCTTGAAAATCTTTAAGGTATTGTGGTACGCTGTAAGCGAGATCGAGAAATTCGCTTCGCGCCCAAGCCTGTTCGGCAAGCGGAAGCATATCGACGGCAAGAGTATTGACATCGTCGACAAATGTCATATAACTTGGCACTGATTCAGCCTCAAGCATCTGACGATACTTAGGTGCGCCATTGCCAAATACTACGAGTCGCTTGTCGGCAAACTGCTCAAACGAGTCACCCTCAAGAATTAGTGGTGTGGGAGCGACTACGCTCTGTAGAGCAAAGTCGTAGACTGCTGTGTAAACCTCCATTCGACGCGCATCAATCATAGGCACGAAATATTCGTCGCCTTCAAGTGGCTGACCAAACATTACATTAACGGCCATAATTTTGAGCGTATCGACGCCGATTAAAGGAATTCCGAGTGCAAAAGCGAGCCCCTTTGCTTCAGAAAGTCCGATTCTGAGGCCTGTATAGCTGCCAGGACCAATGCTTACAGCCACAGCGTCGAGCTTCATTTCGTGCTCCTTAGCGTGATCAAGACAATCTTTGATAAAGTCGCTCAACAGCGTCGCGTGGTTTTGACCCGAATAATCTTCGCGGTGGCAAAGTATCATTCCGTCCGACGTCAGCGCGGTGGAGCATACATTAGTTGAGGTCTCTATATTGAGTATGACAGCCATAATCAGAAAATTTGCAACAAAGTTACTCATTTTTCTCTGATAAGTATTAACTTTGCATATTATTAACAATTCTATAGATATGCTTTTGTCCATGACAGGTTTCGGCAAAGCTACAGCCGAAAACCGCAACCGGAAATTCACAGTAGAAATCAAGTCGCTCAACTCTAAGCAGCTCGACTTGGTAAGTCGCATACCCTCAGCTTATCGCGAGATTGAAGCTGATGTTCGCAACACTATCGCTTCAAGCCTACAGCGTGGCAAAGTTGAAGTGAGCGTAAACGTCGAAAATCTTTCCAAAGAGTCGGACGTTACAATCAATTTCAATCGCGTAGCTTTCTATAAGTCGCAGATTGAGCAAATGGCTGAACAGCTCAACTTGCCTACGCCTGCCGATTGGTATAGCGTGTTGATGCGTTGCCCAGAAGTATTCCACACCGATTCATCGTCGGAAATGTGCGACGACGACCGCGCTGCTATCAGCCAAGCGCTCGAAGGAGCAATCAATTCACTGACTGAATTCCGCGCTCAAGAGGGTCGCAAACTTGAAGAATTCTTCAAACTACGCATTGAACGTATTCGCGAACTGCTCGCGCAAGTGCCACAATACGAGACTCAGCGAACTGAAAAGATTCGTTCTCGCATCGAAGAGCAGCTCAAGCAAATACCTAAGGCCGACTACGACCGAGGTCGATTTGAGCAGGAGATGATTTTCTACATCGAGAAGCTCGACATCTCGGAAGAGAAGCAACGCCTTGCTCAACACCTCGATTACTTCATCGAAACTCTTGCTGCTGAGCCTGGTCAAGGCAAAAAACTCGGCTTCATTTCGCAAGAAATGGGTCGCGAAATCAACACCCTCGGTTCGAAAAGCAATCAGGCCGATATGCAGATACTCGTTGTGAAAATGAAGGACGAACTCGAGCAAATCAAAGAGCAAGTGCTCAACGCCCTTTAATTGCCTAAAAGCCATATCTAACTCAAAACCAACATCGCAATGACAGGAAAACTCATCATCATATCAGCGCCTTCGGGCTGTGGCAAATCGACAATCATACATGAAATCGAAGAGCGTGGCAACGTAGAGATGAAATTCTCAGTATCAGCCACAAATCGCGCTCCACGTCCGGGCGAACAGCATGGCGTCAACTACTATTTCCTCACTACGGAAGAATTCCACGACAAAGTGGTAGCTGGCGAATTTCTCGAATATGAGGAGGTGTACCCAGGCCGATTCTACGGCACTCTCCGCAGCGAGATTGACCGCCGACTCGAATGTGGCGATATAATCGTGCTCGACATCGACGTAAACGGCGGGCTCAACGTGAAGAAAGTGTATGGCGACAGAGCTTTGTCAATCTTCATACAGCCCCCTACTATCGAATCGTTGCGCAGCCGACTTGAAGGACGTGGCACAGAAAGCCCCGAAGTAATCGACCAGCGCGTTAGCCGTGCTGAATATGAAATATCATTGGCACCTAAATTCGACGTTACGATTGTCAACGATTACCTACCACAAGCCGTAACCGAAGCTGAAGAAACTATTAAAGCGTTTATTAAGCGATGAAACGTGGGCGAATCGGCGTTATGGGTGGCTCGTTCAACCCAGTTCATATCGGGCACTTAATGGTGGCCGACTATGTCAGGCAGCAAGCCAACCTCGACGAAGTGCTGATGATGCTTAGCCCTCGCAATCCGTTGAAGTCGGATGCCGACAATCTTGCCGACGACACGCAGCGAATGGAAATGTTGCGTATCGCTTGCGCCGATTATAAAGGATTGACCCCGTGCGATATCGAGCTTTCGATGCCCCGCCCCTCATACACAATCGACACACTTAATGCGCTATCATCGAAATATCCTGAATATGATTTTACGTTAATTATCGGTAGCGACAATTGGCAGCTATTCGACCGTTGGCGTGCATCGCAAGAGATTATCGAACGCTACGGAGTGATTGTCTATCCCCGACCCGACTATAGGATTGACACTCCACTGCCTGCAGGGGTAACGTTAGTTGAGGCTCCGACGGTCAATTTGTCGGGAACATTTGTTCGCAACGCCATTTCGCAAGGTGTCAACGTAGATGTGTTTCTACCTAAAGGGGTGTACAACTACATCATTGAGCATAAAGTTTACGACCCTACAATAATGAATAATATTCTTTATGGAAACGTCACCAATACTTAATTCCAATTCAATAGCATTCATTGGTCTTGCCAATGAATATTGCACCGCTCTCGAAAATTGTAGGGAGTTGGAGCGCGACGAGTTTGTGACTACGATGCTGAAAATGCTGCCACGCATCTACATCGTTGCCACCGACCTCAGCGTTGCTCTAATCAACGACGAAGATGCCTATCTCGAAAGCGCACTCGACGAGGACTACTACGACTCAATCCGCAGCAATGTAGAGTCGTTGACTGGTCCCGACGACATATATCTCGAAGTGTTTGAAGAGGATATGAAATTTAGCGACACACCTGTGTCGGCAAGTATTTCAGAAGGGCTTGCTGACATATTCCAAGTGTTGTTCAACTTCTTAGCTACGGTGCGCGATTCTACCGACGAAACTATAGCTCTCTCCATTCAATCGGTGCAAGAAGATTTCAGAAACTATTGGAGCTCAACGATTTGCAATGTGTTGCGCGCACTCAACAGTTTAGCCTATAGAGATTAAGTAACAAACGGCCAAATGCAAGTAATCTACGAAGACAACCATATAATTATCGTCAACAAAGAGGTTGGCGAGATTGTGCAAGGCGATAAGACTGGCGACATTCCGCTGAGCGAAATCGTCAAGCAATGGATTAAGGAAACGTACGCCAAACCGGGCAACGTGTTTCTTGGCGTAGTGCATCGCCTTGACCGTCCAGTTGCTGGTTTGGTGGTTTTCGCTAAGACGTCGAAAGCATTGACGCGACTGAATGAAATGTTTCGAAATGGCGAGGTAAACAAAACATATTGGGCCATATCACGCAACTGCCCTATTCCTGAAGAAGGGTTGCTCGCCCACTATATTACCACCGTCGAAGCCACAAACAAGTCGACCGCACACACTACTCCGAAAAAGAACTCTAAAGAGGCTCGCCTGCGCTATAAACTACTTGCTCGCTCCGACCGTTACAACCTCATTGAAGTGAATTTGCTCACAGGGCGAAAGCATCAGATTCGTGTACAACTGTCAGCCATTGGATGCCCAATCAAAGGGGACTTGAAATATGGCGACAAGCGTAGCAACCCCAATGGTGGTATTTCGTTGTTAGCCCGAAAAATAGAGTTCGTTCATCCAGTGTCGAAACAAACAATCAGCGTGGAAGCGCCACTTCCCACCGACGACCAGTTATGGCAAATATTAGCCAATGAATGAGCGCTTTATTAAAAAAATAATTTTATTAATGGATAAGAAAGACCTCCGCATAGTATTCCTTGGAACACCCGATTTCGCTGTCGAAAGCCTCGACGGCTTAGTGCAGAATGGGTTTAACATAGTTGGCGTTGTTACAGCCACCGACAAGCCTGCTGGTCGCGGCCATAAGATGCTGCAATCAGCCGTAAAAGAGTATGCCGTAGCCCATGGGCTTAATGTGTTGCAACCCGAACGACTTAAAGACCAATCATTTGTCGATGAGTTGCGAGCATTGAATGCCGACCTGTTTATCGTCATTGCATTTCGAATGTTGCCTGAGGTTGTTTGGCAAATGCCACGATTGGGCACATTCAATCTTCACGCCTCTCTGCTGCCTAAATATCGCGGCGCGGCACCTATCAACTGGGCTGTAATCAATGGCGACACACGCACAGGGGTAACTACGTTCTTCCTCAAGCACGAGATTGATACTGGCGATATCATCGACCGCGTGGCTGTCGACATTAACCCCGACGATAACGTAGGCGATGTTCACGACCGATTGATGCACCTTGGAGCTCAACTCACGCTCGATACCGTCAACAGAATACTCGACGGAACCGTCACCACAACTCCTCAATCGGAACTTATTGGCGACGAGCAGCCCACTCCTGCTCCCAAAATTTTCCGCGAAACTTGCGAGATACACACCGACCGCACTGCTATAGAAATCCACAACCTCGTGCGCGGACTTTCACCATACCCTGCAGCTTGGACCACTTTGACCCTCGTCGACGGGCAACCACTTGTGTGTAAAGTGTTCAAAACAGCCACTACTGGCAAAGCCACACCCGAAGCAAAACGCTCAAAGATTTTTGCCGAATCAGGGCGTTTATACATCGGCGCAGCAGATGAACTGCTCGAAATACTCGAACTCCAACCCGCAGGCAAACGCCGCATGCCAGCATCCGACTTCCTGCGCGGTACCCACCTAAATTAACACCTTATAATCAATTCCGATATGTATAATTACAAATGCCCCGTTTGCGGAGAGATTACAACATCGTCTGCTCCATTAGTAAGAATCAAGTGCTCAAAATGCGGCAATGAATTCGAGCCATTAACTCCTCAAGCACAAAATCAGTACAAGGGAGCGTATCAAAAATCGGTATTCGACAATGGCCCTTCGGGACGCAGTCGCGGCCTTGCAGGCTTATTAGCCATCTTTTTAGGCAGCCTTGGCGTACATTACTTTTACTGCGGCAAAAATACAGCCGGAATCATATTCTTGCTCGTCACGCTATTATCATGGGGCTATTTGGGCATTATAACAGTGATTTTGTCGATAATAACGGGAGTCTTTATGCTATCAATGAACGAACAAGAATTCGAAGAGAAATACATCTACAGCCTCTCCACCTTACCAATCTAATCCATTAATATTCTTTCAACTGATATACACTAACCGCGACCGACACGCACTTGGCGAGCCGGTCGCTTGGTTTATGATTTTTCTGTCACAAAATTATAGTTTCTTTGTGGCAAAAATTCAATATGGTTAACGAGGATTATCTGTGGTTGAATGAGTGAAGACGACTTCTGCAAAATAGCGGACAATTTCGACATTGGTTCGATATGACATCGGTTCAAGCGGTAGTTGAAGGTATTCGCGGATGATTAACGAGGGGATATCGGCTCCGGCATGCACTGAGCAAACCACTCCCCCACCAAGTCGCGGATTTATCTCCATTAACATCAATCGGTCATCGGTTTTGTCTTTCAAGAATTGTAGCGTGACTGCTCCACGCAGGTTTAAGGCATCAATCGCACGACGTGAAATCTCTATAATTTCAGGAGAATCGACTGTGGCTGTTCGGCTGACTTCTCCCCCAACGACCTCAATGCGTATACGCGGAACTACGGCTAACGCGCGACCTAAAGAATCGGCGTAACAATCGACCGTATATTCTTCACGTTCAGCAATATATTCTTGAAATAGATAATTTGACGGATTTTCAATAGAATCTAAATCCTTTTGAGAATTTATGATGACTATTCCTTTAGATGCGGAACCTGTGCGAGGTTTAGCGATAATTGGATAGCGCACATCTACCGATAAAGGCACTGGTAACCCTGCTTCGCGAAATGCTTTTTCGGCAATTACTTTGTCGAACATCGTAGCCGCTACCTCAGGGCTTGACACAGGTGCAAACACACCCGAGACCTGCGAAACTCTCGCTGCTACTTCGATAGCTCCGTCAACGAATGGCAATAAAATATTGATATCATACTGTTTGCATACGTTGATAATGTCTGTTTCAACATCTGCATCACGCCATTTTTTTCCGATAATCACTTTTGCTATGGATGCAATCGGCACATTTGGGCTTAGTTCGTAGCTAAACAGCTGCACATTGTAGCCTATTTTCTTACCGGCGTCAATGAACATTTGTCCGATAGACACTCGCTTTGCTCCTCCAAGCATTAATATGTTAATCGCATTCATAATATTATGTGCGCAATTGTCAACGATTATAGATATTAGTCTTGTAACGAGCGAGGTTGCTCGGTTGAGTAAACCATTCGATAGTTCTCATTAATCCCTCATCGAAGGTTACCTGAGGCTTCCACCCTGTTGCAGCCTGCATTTTTGCATTACTGCCGCAAAGTCGGAACACTTCGGAATTGGATGGGCGAAGACGAGCTGGGTCAACAACAAATTCGACATCGGCATTCATCAATCGTGCAATAGTGCGGAACGTGTCGCCCATTGATATTTCTGTGCCAGTAGCGATATTAAAGTCTTCTCCTTCTACTCCTTCGGCATTGGCTAACGCAATGAATCCACGACAAGTGTCTTCAACAAAGTTAAAATCGCGAGTTGGAGTAAGGTCGCCCACTTTGATTTGGCGTTCTCCTTTAGCTATTTGAGATATGATAGTAGGAATAATTGCGCGTGCGCTCTGACGTGGTCCATAAGTATTGAAAGGACGTGCAATTACAACTGGCAAATTAAATGCGTTGAAGTAGCTCAAAGCGACGGCGTCGGCTGAAATTTTGGTGGCCGAATATGGCGATTGAGGTTGACGAGGATGAATTTCATCAATAGGCACATACTTGGCAGTGCCATACACTTCCGAAGTTGACGTGACAATCACACGGGCTACGCCGCAATCCTTTGCCGCTTGACAAATGTTGAGCGTACCCGAGACGTTAGTGTCAACATAACTTTGAGGAGCAACATAGCTATATGGTATTGCAATAAGCGCTGCCAGATGAAATATTGTGTCAACTCCTTCAGCTATTGTACGGCAAAAGGATGCATCGCGCACATCGCCACACACAATTTCAAGATTGGGATGAGCATAATCATCGAGCCAACCCCACGAGTTGAAGGAATTATATTGACACAACGCTCTAACGCGGCAACCCATGCTGAGGAGCATCTGAGTGAGGTGTGAGCCGATGAAACCATCGGCACCTGTGACAAGTACAAATCTGTCGGTCATATCTACAAATTGATTATAATCTGCAAATATACACAAACGTAAGCTAAGAAAAAAATCAATTTTTACAGAGGATGTAAATCTGAGCTTTCAATATTAGCGTGAATTATGGTGAATCTATGGTTGAAAATTTGGAGTAGTTACATTAATTTCATAAATTTGCTGAATAATTGTTATTATGCCGAATAATTGGCTCGATACAACGATTTTCGCCACAAAAGCGCAAAACTGAGGTATGAATCCGAGTAATTTGGCGACACAAAACAACACCGCTAATCAAATAATAAATTATTCAACCATATCAACATGAATACTGACAAACGAATTCTCGACAGTGCAGCCGACAACATCCGCGTATTGATTGCGGCAATGGTGGAACGCGCAAAGTCTGGCCACCCTGGCGGTGCAATGGGTGGCGCCGATTTCCTTAACGTGCTATACTCAAAATATTTAGTATACGACCCAGAGCAGCCCGAATGGTTTGCTCGCGACCGTTTCTTCTTGGATCCTGGCCACATGTCACCAATGCTCTACTCAACATTGGCACTCGCAGGTAAATTTTCAATGGATGAACTCAAAGAGTTCCGCCAATGGGGCAGCCCAACAGCTGGACACCCCGAACGTGAAGTGCATCGTGGCATCGAAAATACCTCTGGCCCACTTGGTCAAGGGCATGCAATGGCTGTAGGTGCTGCGATAGCAGAACGATTCTTCGTGGCTCGTTTCGGAGAAACATTTGCTCACAAAACCTACGCATTTATCTCCGACGGTGGTATTCAGGAGGAAATCTCACAAGGTGCAGGCCGCTTGGCTGGCTATCTTGGTTTGAACAACCTCATTATGTTCTTCGACAGCAACGAAATTCAGCTCTCAACCGACACAGCTGCAGTTACATCGGAAGACACAGCAGCCAAATATCGCTCATGGGGTTGGAACGTAATTGAATGTGATGGCAACGACGCCGATGAAATATCTAAAGCCCTCGATGCAGCTCTCTGCGAAAAAGAACGCCCAACGCTCATCATTGGTCATACAATAATGGGTAAAGGTATTGTTACCGCCGACGGTCAAAGTTTCGAAGGTCGCAATTCAACCCACGGCAACCCAATCAGCAAGTCGGGTGGTGGCGACTACGAGGCTACAATCAAGAATCTTGGTGCCGACCCAGCTGACCCATTCATCATTCGCGATGAGGTAAAGAAACTCTACGAAGAGCGCAAAGCAGAACTCTGCAAGATTGCTGCCGAACGCCATAAAATTGAAACCGAATGGGCTGCAAACAATCCCGAAGAAGCAAAATTGCTCAACGATTTCATCGCTGGCAAGCTCCCCGAAATCGATTGGAATACAATCGAGCAGAAGCCAAACGACTCAACTCGCTCAGCGTCGGCAAAAGTATTGTCGCGCTTGGCTGAACGAGTTCAGAATATGATTGTATCATCTGCCGACCTTGCAAACTCCGACAAAACCGACGGATTCCTCAAAAAGACTACTCCAATGATGCGCGGAGATTTCGCTGGCGCATTTCTCCACGCAGGTGTTGCCGAACTGACAATGGCTACCGTAATGAATGGTATCGCAGCACATGGCGGTGCATTTGCTGCTTGCGGCACATTCTTCGTATTCTCCGACTATATGAAGCCAGCAGTGCGTCTTGCTGCGCTCATGGAACTCCCTGTAAAATACATCTGGACCCACGATGCATTCCGCGTTGGCGAAGATGGTCCAACTCACGAGCCTATCGAACAGGAAGCACAAATACGCTTAATGGAGCAGATCAAGAACTTCTCTGGCAAACCCTCTATGATGGTTATCCGTCCAGCAGATGCCGTAGAAACTACTATCGCGTGGGAAATGGCAATGGAAAACAACGACACTCCCACAGCCCTTATCCTCTCTCGTCAGGATATCAAAGACCTACCCGCAGCTACAGGCAACCGCTACGAAGAAGCACAAGGATTGAAACAGGGTGCGTATGTAGTAATTGACACTCCTCATCCACAGGTTGTTCTTATAGCAAATGGCTCAGAAGTATCACTTCTCTGCGAAGTTGCCGCAATGCTCGACGAGCAAGATATTCAATGCCGCGTAGTTTCAGCACCCTCTATTGGTATCTTTGAATGTCAAAGCGAGGAATACAAAGAGAGCGTACTTCCTGTCGGCATACCTCGATTCGGGCTCACCGCAGGCTTACCCTCAACCCTCCTTCCACTCGTTGGCAGCGACGGCAAAATATTCGGCATGGAACGATTTGGAGCTTCAGCGCCTTACAAAGTGCTCGACGAAAAATTTGGTTTCACCGCTCAAAACATTTTCGAACAAGTGACCAAATTCCTTGCCGAAAAGTAATCCAACTCGTTCAAGAAATAAGCCTAAGTCAATGCAATTCTAAACCGATTGAGCGACAAATTTGTTGTAAATTCATAAAAAACTATAAGAAATTAGTCAAAATTGCATAAAACGAAGGTTTTACCATTAAATATTTCAATAAAATTAAGGAATATTTAAAAAAAAGCGCTATCTTAGCGCAATATTTAGAAAATCAAAACAACACAAATAAATCTTTTAGAAAATGAAGAAAGTACTTTTAGCTTTAGCTTGCGCACTTTTCCTCGGCCAGAGCTATGTTAGCGCTCAGGAAACTGTGTATGTTGAAGATCCCAATCAGGGCATTCTCCTCAACAAA
>JAGBWK010000065.1 GCA_017629835.1 Muribaculaceae bacterium
AGGCATCGCTTAATGAGTTTAATCGTCAACGCTGTGCAATTGTTTAACAAAAAATTGAATTTGCGGTCTTGGCGACTAATCATGTCGTTGTCGAGAATCTCCCATAGTCGCTGCTCCTCTTGGGGCGTTAGATTGAGCGGAAATTGCTCTAATCCGCGACCACCAGCACAGTCAACTGCGATATATTCTTCAAATGGCACACCAATGATGCCACCCTCAGCTTCACCCATAAAGAATCGGAAAATGTCGAACGCATCTTCCGAATCAATCAAAAACGAGAAAATATAGTCGAGACCATGGGTGGGGCACTCCATGCGGATGCCGCAATGACCGAGCTGAGAGTAGAATT
Organism: Muribaculaceae bacterium; assembly: GCA_017629835.1. Taxonomy (GTDB): domain Bacteria; phylum Bacteroidota; class Bacteroidia; order Bacteroidales; family Muribaculaceae; genus JAGBWK01. The sequence goes on from JAGBWK010000065.1 coordinate 350, forward strand.
CCGCTCCGGGCGACAGCACCACCACGCTCGCCTTGATATAGTCGGGGTCGGCAGCCATTGAGTCAATCCTCGCCTTCAGCTCCGCTTGCGCCGCAGCTTCAGCTTCGGCTGCCGCTTGCGCTGCTTGCGCCTCAGCTTGCTCTTGCGCTTCCATTTCCGCTTCCCTTGCCGCTTCGGTTTGAGCCTCCGTCGCATCAGCCTTGGTCGTCACTGCACTTGCTGTAGTTGGCTCGTCAGCTTGCGCCTTTGGCGCAGCAAAGCCCACCTTGACTGCAAGCGCAATCAAGGCAACGACCCATAGCAACTGAAATTTAGCACGTTTCATACAGCAGAAATTGTGACTAATGGTTTGAATTTTAGTGGCAAAATTTAAAATTCCAGCATTTTGCAACGCAAAATTACAAAAATTTTCAACCATACCTTGCAACATTACAAAATTACAGCACATTTTTGCCATTTTACGCCAAAATCTGACCAAAAACCACAAATCCCCGTTCAAATTCACCCCACCCCCCTCCAACCGCAGATAAAACAAACAAACCTCAGATTCCCACAGATTTCCACAGATTGATTTGTAAAGGCGCAGCTCCGCAGCGCGATAAGGAAGGGGCGATTTCCATTCCGAGGGCTAATGCCCCCGGTTAACATAAAGTCGCTGCTTCGCAGCTCTTTGATAGCAAACCGCAAATTGGCACGAATTAAGGAAGAGAATTTCGCAGCTCTCGCTTATGTAGCATAGGACTCTTAGGCTTCCTATTCCCTCTGAGTCCGTGGTTGCCTTCCCCCTCGCCGAGTGTGGGGGTTATTTGACGAGGACTTTGGTGCGGTTGACGATGTAGAGGCCGGAGGGCATGCCGTCGGTGGCTTCGGTTACGGGGACTTGGCTGCGTAGGCATACTCCGCTGATTGAGTAGACGTCGACAAGCTGTGTGTCGTCGTCGGCCTCGATTATTGGTGCGTCGCTATAGTTTTCGTCAAACACTATGTTGAGCCATTTTGCTAAGCGTAAGCCTCCGCTCAGCATAAGAGTTTCGACGGTGTCGCCCCATTGGTCGAGTTTGCCTCCTGTGACGTCGGAGTTGCGAGGAAATGCTTTGTAGATGTCGGCGGCGATGCGAATGTTTTGTCGCACCCAGTCTTCGATGTCGCCTTCGGCAAGGCGGTCGTTTTCGGCTTTGCTAAGCACGTCGATGTTTTGTTGCCAGTCGTAGTAGCTCCATGAGTGAGTGTTTTCGACTACGTCGTAGTCCCACAATGAATGAAGGTTGGTTGACGAGCCTTCGTAGGTGAGTTTTATTCCGTTGCCGCCCGAGTCGGTGCCATGGCCTACGTGCATGGGCTGGTGGGCATCGGCTATGACGTGGATTACGACTTTCAGCGCAAACTGTCGGTCGGATTTGGAGGATGTATTGTCGGTGAGTACGTCGTAGGCGTATTCCACGGCTGTTACGACGTCGCCATTAGGATTGTGGTAGCGTGTTTCGTAGGTTTCGTCGGCATCGACGTTGAGGTAGTGCCACGTTTTGGTGTGCGCATATTGCTGCTGGTTGCGTGCCTGGTCGAGCCACGAAGCCCAATACACGATGTTGTCGCCGTCGAGTAGCTTGTTGATTTCGTTGTATGTGGTTGAGGTCATGTGGCGCTGAGCTATGTAGGCAGTGATTTGATGCCCTTTTTTGCTCCAGCCGTAGCTCGGAATTGCGAGCAATGCGGCTACGGCAAGGGTGACAAATCGCATAGCGGTTGAGAGTCGCGGATTGTGATTGCAATATGTATTCATTATTATATATGGGGCTTGATAGTGGGCATTTCGGGCAGAGGTGCAGGCATCTTATGTGTAGCTCGGCGGCAATATATTTTTCCGCTGTCGCAAGCGGCAAATGCTCGCAATGCAGGCTCGGCACCTTGCGCTGGTTTGCGGATAAATGGGCGGAAAAGCAGGTCGGCAATCGAATCAAACCACCGTTTCATGGTTATCATGCCAGTGTCCACGATGCCCGGGTCGGCACAATTGACGCGAATGTTGCGGTAGGCGAGGCTTGCCGAAAGCCGTGAGGCGTAGTCGGTGATGAGCCGCTTGGAGAGACCATAAGTGCCAAGTTGGCTAAAGTTCGATTCGTTGACGCTGATTTCGCTTGGAAGACGTCGGTGGAGGAATCGTGTCAGCGACGTGGTAAACACTATTGCTGAGCCGTTGGATAGCATTGGTATTATCTGCTCGGTGAAGTTCATCGTGTTGAAATAGTTGACAGAGAGGTCCATTTCGCGACCGTCGCTGTTCAATCGGAAGTTGCGCTCCATTACGCCAGCGTTGTTGATTAATCCAGCGATGCTTTTACCGTTGAGCGACGCTGCGGCCTGCTCTATTGAGCGTTGGTCGGCGAGGTCGAGACTCAGAAATTCGAGTTTAGCTTCGGGAAATTCAGCTCGTAGGCGTTGGATGAGATTGTTGGCTTTGCTTTCGTTGCGGCAAGCCAAGAGCAATGGCGTAGCCTTACGGCATAGCGCACGGCATATTTCGACGCCAATTGCGCCTGTTGCTCCAGTTACAATCACATAGTTGTCGGTGGTCATAATTATGGGCGGCAAATATTTTTGTCCAACATTCGGTGTTTAATCATCATACGGACGCACGATGGGGCGCAGCCAACTGCAAAAATGGCGATGCGATTGAGCAATCCGTTGATGTATTGAGATTTGCGGCGGAACATTCGTTTGAGGGCTTTGCGCACAAAGCTCTCTACGGTGTCGACGGCATGCAGTCGCACAGCCAAGCGCATCAGGTTGTCGGGAAGTCCGAACAGAGAAGTGGCAATACCGCCCGGGCACGCTGCCGTAACGGATACGCCATAGTCCTTCAGCTCATAGTGGAGTGCGCGAGTTACGACGCGGATATAGGCTTTCGTTGCGGAATACATAGCGATTCCGGGCATTGGAGCCCAGCAAGCCAACGACGACATGTTGAGGATGTAGCCCGAACCACGTTGGCGCATACGCGCGCTGAAGCGTCGGCTCAGCGAGGTGACAGCCTTGATGTGGAGGTCGATGAATGCGTCAACTTTGCGGTCGGGGGTGTCGATTAGGGGGTAGAAAGAGAAGATTCCGGCGTTGTTGATGAGGATGTCGACCTCAAGGCTTATGCTGTCGGTAAATTCCAGTAGTCGGTCGGCGCAATCGGCTTGCGTAAGGTCGAGGCAAATGGAGTCGACTCTGACGCCCGAACGCTCGCAAATTGAGCGGGCACACTCGGCAAGCTCAGCCTCCTGATTGCTGACCATGACCAAATTGACGCCCATATCGGCAAGTTGACGGCAATATTCGAGCCCGATGCCACTGCTGGCGCCAGTCACCAATGCCGTCATACCTTTAGGATTTATTTTCATTCAGATTATGTTCTTAGAATTTGTGCCTTGTCGAGCGGTGGGGGGTATTACAGGCGCTTGGCGTCACGCTCTTTGATTTCGGCAATTTCGCGATTGATGCGGTCGGGCAGGTCGTTGAGGTGCTTGTGGCAGCGCATATCTTCGGAATACATGCGAGCGATGCAGTAGTTCACGTGGTCGCAATCGCAACGGCAAGCTCCGTCGCGCAGGCGGTTGACAAAGTCGGGTTGATTGATGAGTGCACGACCCATTTGTACAAAGTCGAAGCCCTCTTCATCGAGCACTTTGTCGATACCTTCGCGGCTTACAACTCCTCCGACGTAGATGAGCGGCAGTTTCAGTTCGCTGCGGAAGCGGCGTGCATCGTCGAGGAAATACAGCTCCTTGAATGGCTCTGTAGGTATCATCATCTTGCCCACCATGCGAACACCATATTTCAGCCACCATTGCTTCATATAGTGGGTCATCGTGTAGATAGGCATTTCGCCACGCATCACATACATCGGGGCTTTGCTCACAAATCCACCCGACAGGACTAAGGCGTGAGCACCAAGCTGTTCGAGTTCGTGAGCCACAGTCAGGCAGTCGTCGATTTCGAGTCCACCCTTGAAGCCGTCGCGCATATTGGTTTTTACGACGATACCCATATCGCTGCCAGCAGCTTCCATTACTTCCTCCATACACATACGCATGAATCGCATGCGGTTGTCGAGCGAGCCGCCATATTCGTCGCGGCGATGATTGGTGTATGGCGAAAGGAACTGAGATATGAGGTAGCCATGCCCGGCATGCACTTCCACGCAGTCGAATCCTGCGTCGCGAGCCAAGCGTACGCTGTTGCCAAAGTCGCGGGCAGTCTGAACGATTTCATCTTTGCGGAGCGAGCGCAATATGGTGGGTGAGTAGAGATTGAAGCCACCTGAGGCGCCAACTGGGATGCCACCAGCTGTGCGCCAGTGGGTCATGTTGCCGCAGTGTCCAACCTGTATTGAGGCTTTTGCGCCGTAGCTGTGGATGCCGTCGGTAATCTCGCGCATATCCTTGATGATTTCGGGACGAAGCCACACTTGAGTGTCGAACGATATACCCTTGCGGTTGACGCTCGTGTAGGCCAATGTGGTCATACCGATGCCACCGCGAGCCACGCTCCAATGGTAGTCGCGAAGTTGTGGCGTGGGGTTGTTGTCTTTGCCCATACCCTCGAATGCAGCCGAGCGTATAGTGCGGTTGCGAAGCTCTACGGGGCCTATTTTGGCTGGAGTGAATAGTTTCATATCTGAGTGATTGCGTATAATTCTGAAAGTGAGTAATGCTGAACGTGGTTGATTAGTAGATGTAGGGGATGATGTAGCTGCGTTTCAGTGCCCGATATTCGTCGCCGAACTCCGAAATGTAGCGTTTGTGAAGTGAACGGGCACGTGGAGCGAGGTTGGCGAAAGTCCAGAGGGCAAACACAGCCCCAGCTACCGACCAAGTCAAAATTGCGAATCCAACCCACTCGATAAATTCGCCCAAATAGTTGGCTGAGGTTACGAATCTGAACATGCCACCGCGAGGGATGTAGTGGCCGCGGTCGCCCGGTTTGCGCAAGTGGCGAATGATATAGTCGGAATGCCAGTTGATGCCCATGCCAGCGAAGAATACCGCTGTGCCGAGCAAAAATTGCCAGCTGCAGAGCCATGATGCGTCGTAGTATTCGGCTGGAGAAATATAGAAAATCCAACCGCCCAACATATAGGCATTCACAAGGTTGAACATAACGCCCATTACGATAATCGCCAATGGCATGACGCTCTTACCTTTAATTAGAAATGGAAATATGAACGAACGCTGAAAGTAGTGAAGCAAGAATAGCGAGGCCATTACAGCAGGAGCTATCTCGGTGCTACGGTCGCTCAGTAGCCAAAGTGCAAGCATTGCAAAGAATACTGGTGCCTCCATTAGCACCCAGCCTAAGCGGTTGCCAACCGCCGGACCCCACTTCTTGTTGTACATCACACCATAGCCGGCGGTTACCACGTGGAGAGCTACGAATACTACAACGGCGAGTGCAACCATTGTCCAAACTACGCCCCAATAAATGTTGGGTTGAAATATCACGTCCATGTGTCGTAAAGTTACTGTTGATTGGTCAATAAAGCCTGTCAAATGGCCGATAAGTCATTCCCAAGGCAAATTATCACGCAAATATACCATATAAAATCCGCTCAACAAAATCGTTTCGACCAAATTGCGAAATAAGGCGAATTTTTTACATTTTTAGGAAGGGGTTCAAAGTGACAATAGAAGGGTGTAGGTTGGTGGAATTGAAGGGTGGAATCGGTGTGGTTGCAACAAATGTTGTATTTTTTAGCGCATTTGTGCAATATTTATTGTGCGCAATTTGCCAATTTTGCACTTGTAAGAAACCCTTTAATTAATTTTAAAACATTATCATGAAAAAATTTACTAAATCTGCACTTTTAATTGGTGCTGCATTCTGCTCGCTGACAGCAGCTGCACAAGTTGGTGAAATCTGGCAAGAAGCTGGAGGTAATGAAACATTCCTTCCAATCCACCGTTCAGGCGTTGCTACTGCTGACTTCAATAGCGACGGCAAAATGGACGTCTACGTGCTTGGTAACGGCTATTGCAACTACTATCAAAAACCAGGTCTTTGGAACTGGCAAACAACAGCATCGCTTTACTACAACAATGGCGATTGGACTTGGACTCGCGACATCATCGAAATCGAACCTACTGGCGAATTCACAGCTGAAGTTCCTGACAATCCCGAAACAGAAGAAAATGAATATGTAGCTCCACAGGAGATGTATCGTTTTGTTCCTTCAAGACATGGTATGTGCCCAATGGAATCTCCCCACATGGCTACATTCGACTACAACAACGACGGACTTGTTGATATCGTTCAAATGGGTAAAATGAGTACGAACGACGTTATGAAGTATTATGAAACTATTAATACTACTCAAAATAGTAGTGGTACCATCTATGGAACAGCTCTTTACAAAAATAATGGCGACGGCACATTCGCTTACGTAGCTGAGGCTGCACTCCCCGCTCTATTGTTGGATAAAGACAACCAACTTTGTACTTTCTATACAGCAATTAGTGCAGGTGACTACGACCGCGACGGTTTCACTGACCTTTTGTTAAATGGTCGCATCGTAGGTGCTGGAGAAGGTGAAGCAGAAAGAGGTGTATTCCTTTATCGCAACATCAATGGTACTGGTCACTTCGAAAATATGCTTATCGCTGAAGTAATCGGTGGCGCATGGACTAACGAAACTCAAGAAGCAAATCCCGATGATCCTGAAAATCCTACTATCATTCCAGGTCAACCCCTTCCTGAAGGAACATTCCTCCCAACTTCTGGCAACGTTTATTTCGTCGACTTCGATAATGACGGTTGGCTCGATATCATCAGCCACGGCTGGGCTAACAACTGCCAAGATACTCGCCACTATAAGAGCGGTTCTATAACTCGCCTATACAAAAATATGAATGGCGAAAAATTCAAAGATATCACTGGTGGCTCTGAATTCTACTGCGCTCGCGGTGCTGAACTCGGTTTCTGCGACCTCGACGGCGATGGTTATCTCGATATGCTTAACTCAGGCTGGGGTGACAATGGTATTGGCTGGGCATCATACGCATTCTACAATAATGGCGAAGGCGCAGAGCTTCCCTATGAATCATCAACCGACATGAGCGCAGCTGGTCTTGACGTGGTTGAAACATTCCACTATTATATCCGCGACTTCGACGCTGACGGAAACTTCGATGTATGGTACGATGGACAAACTGACGGTGCTATTTACTTCGGAAATGGTATGGAATCATTCGAAAAATCAACATTCTTCCCTCACATTCGTAGCTATGGCGGTATGAATGGTAATGGTAATATCGTCGACGTTGACGGCAATGGTATCGCCGACCGTTTCACTACTGGTTACAATTGGATTGATGATGTTTATGGTGGCAACCTCGTTGATGGCACAAGCTGGTGCAATGCTTCTATCCTTTGGAAAAATACAACTGAAGGCTCAATCGAAGCACCTGAGGCTCCTGCAACAGTTGAAGCAACTATCGATGATAACAACAACCTTACAGTTACTTGGACGGATGTTGACGACATCAACTGCGCATACAATATCGTAGTGAAAGCCGACAACGGCAAAGTTATCGCTAACCTCCCTGTTGACCCTGAAACTGGCTTCCTCCGCGTGACTGCAGGTAAACACTCACTCGTTCGTCCAGGCGTTCAGAGCTACACATTCAACAACCTCCCCGCTGGTCCTTCTTACACTGCAGGTGTTCAGGCTGTAGCAATGTATAGCGAAACTGCATCAGCTATCACTTACGCTCCCGCTGTTGATTCAGGTGTTGAATCAGTAGTAGCTGACGAAAACGCTCCTATCGAATTCTTCAACCTCCAGGGTGTACGCGTAGAAAAAGCTGAAAACGGTATCTTCATCCGTCGTCAAGGCTCAACAACTACTAAAGTTGTTCGCTAATCAAAAGCATAGATACAGAATCTAAGCAACATATCGAGGGGCGCTCCGAATGGAGTGCCCCTCATTATTGTATATGCAGTTGCTGGTGGACAGCTGCTTCATGGGATAGGCGGCGTAGGATTCTTAGGTTGCGTAAGTTGCGAAAGGATCGAAATAGCGGTTGAGGTGATTGTGGTTTTAAAACTTTTGCGTAACTTAGCAGAGCAATAATAACCTAATGCCATTTTCATTATGAAAGGATTATCACTTTTTGCCTTTTTGGCTATTTCATTCTCAGTTTTCGCACAAGATTCACGCCCCAACGACTGGGCTAATCACAATCGTTATGCCGATGCAAATACAGCATTGCAAGCCAACCCTAAGGTAGTGTTTATGGGGAATAGTATCACAGATTTCTGGCCTTCGCGAAGCCCAGAATTTTGGCAGGCTCACCCCGATTTTTGCGGTCGTGGCATCTCTGGCCAAACCAGCACCGAAATGCTTTGCCGCTTTCGTGCCGACGTGTTGGAACTCAATCCAGAAATCATTGTAATACTTTCTGGCACAAACGATGTTGCTCAAAATCAAGGTTATATAGCCAATGAGTATGTGCTCGACAACATACAGTCAATGATTGACTTAGCTCGATTCCATAAAAAGAAAGTTGCCGTGTGCTCAGTGCTTCCTTCATCGTTTTTGCCTTGGCGCTCTAACCTCAAACCAGCTGGCACTATCATCGAACTCAACGATATGATTCGCAAGCATGTAGCCGAACGCAAGGATAAGAATGTGATCTACGTCGACTACCATTCGGCAATGGCTGACGAAACAGGCGGGCTGCCAGTAGAATTGAGCCCCGACAATTGCCACCCCAATGCAGCTGGCTATAAAATAATGGAAGAAACATTGATGAAATCAATCGCCAAATGGCTCAAATAGTCGTTTCTCCCCACGCTTAAGAAGCTACTGCTTAGGCGCACCGCACATCGCGTGCAGCTACATCAGCAGAAATCTTACCATTTTTCAATAAAATAGAAAAACTTGCATTCGCGCTGAATGCAAGTTTTTTTGTGACCCCGCAGGGATTCGAACCCTGGACCCATTGATTAAGAGTCAATTGCTCTACCAGCTGAGCTACGGAGTCGTTGTGCTCATGTTTTGCGGCACAAAATTACGCCTATTTTTTGACTTATGCAAGCATTTCGCCAATTTTTTACCACCATCCCACCCCAATGGCCTCTATTTTATTTGTGGGGGAGGCGGTGGATGAAGTGCAGGAGGTGGGGGAAGCCTGGGGATACCATTGAGCCGTGGTCGGTGCCAGGGAGCTCGATGAGGGTGACGTCGGGATGTCCAGTGAGGCGAAGCATTCGCCAGAAGTATGCTTGCTCTTCGTAGCGGCCATACATTTCGTGTTCACGGTCGCCTGACAGGATGAGCATTGGGGGCGCATCGGCTCTGACGTGGTAGAGTGGCGCCAATCGGTCGATAGTTGGTTGCAGCGGTGGGATGCCTTGGCGAGCGCGTGCTTCATAATGGGTGATGCACTGTCCGCTGAATGGCGCGATGCCGGCTATGCTGTTAGCGTCGATGCCGTAGGCTTCAAGTCGTGATTTATCGAGCCCTATCATATCAATGAGGTAGCCCCCCGCCGAGTGTCCGCTGAGGAACACGCGGTCGGGGTTGCCTCCGTAGAGTTTTATGTTGCGTACGACCCACGCTGTTGAAGCGGCGGCATCGTCGATAATCTCGTCGATAGTAACTTTGGGCGACAAGCGGTATTCTACGCCTACTACTATCAGCGAGTCGGTGAGCAATTGCGACGGTATGTCGCGTTGTCCACCTGTGAGTCCGCCGCCATGATACCACACCACGACGTCGCAGTCGGTAGCTCCGGGGATGTAGGCGACGTCGAGACGGCACATCTCATCTGCATAGCTGTCGGTTGAGTTTGGCCGATAGGCGATGTTGCGCACAAATGCGTAGTCGGCAGCCTGTAGCGTCAGCGGTAGGATTAGTAGTAAGATTCGCAGAATAGCTTTCATCGTATGCTGTATCTATCGTGATTAGATAGTGATTGAGTTGAGCAGGTCAAGGCGACCTTCGTTGACGAGTTTGATGATGAGCTCGCCGAAGAGGGTGTTTTGCCATGCAAACCATGGGCGAGTGAAGTTTGATGCATCATCCTTGTGGAATGATTCGTGCATGAAGCCAGTGCCAGCGTCGGTTGTCATAAGCATTTCGATGCAGCGCTTGATTTCAGCGTCGTCTTGGCTTGTGAATGCTTTCATCATGATGCTCATAGGCCAAACCATGTTGTAGCCTACGTGTGGGCCACCAATACCTTCGCCTGCAGCGCCGCTGAAGAAGTAGGGGTTGCTTTCGCTCCAAACGAAGCGGCGAGTGTTTTGGTAGATAGGGTCGTTGATGTCTACGTCGCCAAGATATGCCATAGCGAGCAAGCTGGGCACGTTGGCGTCGTCCATAAAGAGCTGATTGCCAAATCCGTCAACCTCGTAGGCGTAGATAGTGCCGAATTGAGGATGATTGAATGTAGCATATTTTCTCAGAGCTGTTTCAACCTCGTTGGCAAGTGTTTCGCACTCGTTGCTGATGTCGGCACGATTGTTGACAGTAGTGAGGACTTCAGCAGCTTTGCGCAATGATGTGACAGCAAAGAAGTTTGACGGAATGAGGAATTGCAAAGTGGTAGCATCGTCGGAAGGACGGAAGCTCGAAACGATTAAGCCAACTGGATTGACTGGTGCACCGAGACCGTTGTTGCTCAGTGTATCGAATGCGCGGTCGGTTTTGCGACGGAATTCGTATGGGCCTTCGCCGTTTTTGCGCTGCTGTTCGCGGAAGGTAGTCAATACGTTGTTCACCGCTTGAATCCAAGCGTCGTCGAAGATTGAAGCATCGCCAGTCACCTTCCAATAGTGGTAAGCAAGGCGAATCACGTAGCATAGTGAGTCGATTTCCCATTTGCGTTCATGAAGTTCGGGCTTCATGTCGGTCATGTCGGTCATCCATTCGCCACCTGTTGGGCCATCGTTGAACGCGTTTGCGTATGGGTCGATGTTGATGCACATAATCTGTCGGCGCACAACGCCTTCAAGCATTTTGCGCAATTCGGGGTCGGAGTTGGCAAATTGCACGTATGGCCACACTTGAGCGCCAGAGTCGCGCAACCACATAGCGTGGATGTCGCCAGTGTAGACAAACGTATCAGGCTTGCCGTTAAGCATTCTGAAGTGAACGGTAGTGTCGAGAGTGTTGGGGAAGCAATTTTCAAACATCCAAGCCAAACGTGGGTTTTTGAGCAACGCTTTGATGCGTTTGATTTCGCGCTCAATAGCCTTCGATGAGAATAGGCGGTCGTTGGGAGCAGGGCGGTTTGACTTGTAAGTAACCTTAGTAGCTTTATTCTCTACGCGAGTGTTGTCGGCAGGAGCAGCCGAGGGAAGCATAGCAGTGTTAGCCGATGCCAACATAGCGATGCCGGCAGCAATGGTTGTAAGGAATAACTTCTTCATTGTTAGGTTGTTATTTTGCTGTTTTTAATCAGATTTATTTCGTTTTAATTGGTAGCTTAGTATACAGAAAGCTCATATATGCGGGTGACGCCCGATTGTGCACTTTGCTCTGGCTGAGTGACTAATAGTCGGAGATAGCGAACTTCGACGGGTGTCGACAGCTTGCGGTTGACCACGTTGCGCTTGTTGCCAGTGATGTAGTCGATAGTTTTCCACTCGTCGTCGGCGTTGACTTTGCCCATAAGATAGCAGCTTGTGGTGACGTAGTTATGGCTTTCGATTGCAGCATTGGTGATTTCCCATTCGCTTATCGTTTTGACTCCGTTGAGGTCGAAATCGATGTTGTTGGGGAGCATTGTGACGTCGCACCACTTAGTAGTAAGGTTGCCATCGATAAGCATCGACGGAGCTTCTTTCTCTTTGACGTAGCCTGAGTAAGATATGATTTGGGCATCATCAAGTAGGTCGACTTTGGCATTTTTAGCTTCGGCAACAGATGCTGTACGGATGTTTGTATGGAACATCGTAGAAGCCGCAGCAACATCGTGGCGGCGATGGTCGAGGGCAGTGGCGGCGAATACAACGATGTCCTGATTGTTGGGCATTACTACCTTATTAACGCCTTCGGGCACGTCGATTTCGTAGAGGAACATATAGGTGAATTCATACGGTTGGTCTCCCTCAGCCGAGTGGCGGTGAGTGCCGCAATAAGCTATGCGAGATTGCTTGAGGTAGCCTTCGGTATGTCCTGTGTGGCCCCATTGGCCGATAAAGCCAGTGTAGGAGGGTACGACGATGTCGGTGGTAGCATTGCCAACTTGGATAGTGCCTTTAGCATCGTTGTCCTCAGTAGCGGTAGCTGCGAGGAGGCATAAACGTTTGGTGCCTTCGGGCAAGGAAATGGTGTCGGCTTTGCATTGCATGCCGTTGAGTGGCTCACGCTTTTCGATACGGAATGGAATGTTGTCGACAATCAGAGTTTCGGGCAGAAGCTCAGTAGCGTAGGAATATCCAGCGCTGAAATTGGCGTCGTGACGGAACTGGTTGGCACTGAAGCAACCTTTGTTGAATGGAAGGTCGATTGAGTGGGCTGAGAGCGTAGCAGGCTCAGCAGCTCCAGCGAGCTTCACGCGGAATGTTGCAATGCCGTTGGCGGTGAGGTCAACTTTTATGCGGTTGCCGTCGATATTTGCAGGCTTAAGAGCCTTTTCAGTACCGTCGGCGCAGTAGGCTGATACGATTTCGTTAGGAAGAATAATCGAAGCAGAAGCACCTGTGCCAGCTGTTTCGTAAACGCGGACCACATAGTCGTCGCCCTTTTCAGCTTTTTTCATAGCCTTGATGACCACATTGTCGGCATCGGTCGATGCAAAGCTGTATTCACGACCCAATTTGCCGCTGTGGCGATCTGTAGTATAGGCTTTGACACGTTGGTTTAGTCTCTCGCCCGACTTAGCTGCGTCGGCACGGCTCAATGAGCCAGCATGAGGCTTGATGCTGTATGTAAATGTATGGAATCCAAGATCTTGTTGATTCTGATAAATGTAGCGATTGGGGGTCGATGGTGTATGGAGGAGCGTAAGACGCAAAGTGTTGTCGTTGGGCTTATCCCATCCATATTTGCAGTCGTTTAGGATTGTAACGCCATAAGTGTTGCCGCTGTCGGTAAGGTCAGCCCAATGTTGAGCATAGACTTCGTAGGCAGTGGGGGTGTTGTTACCACGTTGGGCTACACCGATGCCGAGGTCGTAAGTGGCTTTGGGATTTGATACCGACAGAGGGAATTCAGCCTTCAGCAGAGCGTCGGTCTGAGCCCAGTCGATTTCGTTGTAGAAATCGATGCGTTCGGCTAATTCGCCTTCGTAAAGGCTTATGTATTGGCGGAATTGCGATTCGCCATGAGTTTTTTCAACGAGGATTGTGCTGCGGAGTGGGCCGCGCTCAACGAGCGACACTTTTACGTCACCAGCAATTGAAATAGGCTCGCGGTCAGTGGTTTCCTTCAGCACTTCCCATGCTGGCCATTCGTGTGAGCGGTTTTGAGTGAACAGAGCCAATCGGATAGCTTTGCCGTTGGCAACAAGCTCGCGACCAATTGTTTTGTCGTAGAGTGATGCAATGTCGCCGTTGGCATCGAAGCGAATGCTATAGAGCGAGTTTTCGATAGCGTCGGCTTGTGTTGCTTTGGGCGCTTTCCCCTTGCCTGAGAGGCGCACGTCGATGACCTCGAAACCGATTGAGGGCACTGACGTTTCAACGAGGATGCGTGCCTTGCCGTCGGCGTAATCAACCACTTGAGAGCGAAGTTTTTGCCCCTTGCTGTCGTAAACCGATGCCGATGCCGGGCGATGTTTCGCTGGTACGTTGATTTCAACGATGTCGGCAGCTTCGAATCCTACGGGGTTGTAGATTACAACGGGTACACCTTTGACGCGAGTGTCCATATTGGCAGCTACGGCTTCAACCGAATTGCTCATCACACCTTCGAATTCCTTTAGCGAAATCAATTCGTCGTTCCAAGAGAATTCGTAGGCGCGGGGTATGCTGGTGCCGGTAAGGTCGTCGTGGAATTGATGCCACAGGAAGCGGCGCCAAGAGCGCGTGATGCTTTCTGATGGGTATCCCTCGCCAGTGGCGTATTCAGCTACGACAGATGCGCGTTCGGCAGCGTCGCCGAGCTGTTCGTTCTGACGATTGTAGCGCTTCATAGCGGCTTGCGATGTGTAGCAACCTGTGCCGTGAACATCCATTAGGAGTTCACCGTCGTAGATTGGGAGTTCGGGATGCGAGTCGTAAGGCTGGTAGTATTTGAATATCTGGTCGGATGTAGCGCTGACCACTTTCACTGGGCCGTCGCCGTTGACCGATTTTTCGACAGCGAGCACCGATGTTTGAGTGGGTGAGCCACCGATGTCGCCTGTGCCGTAGTAGCGCATTGAGCGACCGATGCCTGATTCTTCGACCGATGCTTTGACTGCGTCGTTGTAGGTGAGGTCTTCATTCTGCCAGCGTCGGCCGTAGTCATGCCCATGAGTCATCATAATTGTAGCTCCGTCGACACCTTTCCAAAGCCCAACGGAGTATGGGTAGCGTCGCCCTTCGGAGTGCATTGGGCGTTGACGCCATTCGAGTTTTTGCGACGAAAAACCAATAAGCCCACAGTGGTTTGCGATTGTGGGGAGCGTCCAACCAAAACCGAAACAGTCGGGAAGGAATATGTCGGTGCTTTCAACACCAAATTCGTCACGATAGTATTGTTGACCCTGCAAAATGTTGCGGATGAATGATTCGGTCGAGGGAACAATAGCGTCGGAAGCCTCCCAGCTCGCACCGCTGATGTGCCAGCGTCCGTTTTGGATATATTCCTTAACCAACTCATATTCGCGGGGATAATACTCTTTCATAAACGAGTATTTTACGCCACCCTCGAAGTTGAAAATATAGTTAGGATAGTTTTGCAGCAGGAAAAGGTTTTGGTTGATTGTATTCCAAACATATTGGCTGATAGTGGTTTGGATATCCCAATTCCATTGCGTATCGAGATGAGCATTTGATACCATATAGACCGTTGGACGGTCGTCGGCATTAGCCGTAGCGATAGCCATTGTAGAGGCGATAATGATTGCGGCAAATTTTTTCATAACGAATTTAAGGTAATAGATAAGTCATTCTGTCGTGGTAATATTCCCGACGGTGTAAAGTTACTTATTCGTAGCGACAAAAATTGTAAATTGTAGGTCAAAAATGAGTAAATTGCTGCCACGAGGATTATTGGAGCAGGCGTAGTAGCGAATCGTGGAGCGCGCCATTTGTGGCAAGACATTCACGCCCCGAAGGCCACAATGCGTCGCCACCTGAATAGTCGGAGATGCGACCACCTGCTTCTTGCAGTATGATTGCCCCAGCGCTGACGTCCCACGTTTTGAGGTAAGATTCAAAATAGACGTCGATGCGCCCTGCAGCTACGTAGCAGAGCTCAGCTTCGGCGCTGCCAAACGAGCGAATGCTGGCGCAGTGGCCATACAGATTGCCAATCATATCGCAGCATAGCGGACGAAATGCCTCGGCATCGTATGGAAAGCCTACCACGACGAGGGCTTGGTCGAGGTCGTCGACGGTCGAAACGTTCAGTTGTTCTACTGTGCCGTCGCTGTGTCGTACCCATGCCCCGCGCCCTTTTTCGGCAAAGAACACTTCGTTGCGAACCACCTCGTAAACAACACCCAATTGCAGTTGCCCATTATGCTTCAGTGCGATGCATACGCACCATGGCGCCACATCGTGAACGTAGTTGGTAGTGCCGTCGAGAGGGTCGACAATCCATTGGTAACCCGCGTCGGACGACGATTGCTCTATGGTTTGCTCCTCAGTGATAAAGGTTGCCTCTGGGAGCAGGCGGTGAAGAGCATCGACAATCATAGCTTCGGATTCGCGGTCGACATAGCTCACGTAGTCGTGGCTACTTTTAATTTCTATAGCATCGCGGCGGAATGATTTACGGCTTTCGGCTTGAAATTGACCGACTTTTACGGCGAGGTCGATAACGTCGTTGATGTTTACCATGTTTTCGAGCGTTTAATTTGCAAAAAATGCTGAAGCAAGATGCTTTTTGGGTGATTCTTTTCACAAAGTTACTAACTTTGCAGAAAACAACGATAAATTAACAACGAAAAGCTATGGCCGAAGAACTTAAAGTAGCCTCAGGCGACAAGACATCAAAGTATGCAACACTTGTGCCTCAAATAGATAGCCTCTTGACTTATGAAAACGATCCTGTGGCTAATATGGCAAATATTGCAGCCGCAATCACTGGCACTTTTGGCTTTTGGTGGGTTGGGTTCTATCGAGTAATCGACGGCGAACTCGTATTAGGCCCATTTCAGGGTCCATTGGCATGTACGCGCATCAAGCGAGGCAAAGGAGTCTGCGGCACAGCATGGGACAAGGCACAAACTATTGTGGTGCCCGACGTTGAGCAATTTCCGGGACACATTGCGTGTAGCTCC
>JAGBWK010000066.1 GCA_017629835.1 Muribaculaceae bacterium
AAGTTAGAGATTGAGGGAGGGGGTGGAGTGCGAAAAAGTAACTTTTGATCGCCTAATTTTACAAGGCGACTGGCCATCCGGGTGGGGCTGGCGCGAGGGAATAGGAGACTTAGGACTCCTACGAGACCTATGCTGCGCAGGGGAGCGATAGCGGGGGGCTGGCGCGAGAGGATAGGAGACTTAGGGCGCGTAGGCGACCTATGCTGCGCAGGGAGCGAGGGCAAGAGCGAGGGCAAGAGCGAAAGGGAGAGAGGGAGGGTGGGTTCTATATAAATAATGTGGGGAAGGGGGAGATTATGGGTGATATTAAACTTTTTTACTAACTTTGCGGTCTAAATTGTGGCTGAATTGAGTGTCAGTCCGCTTTTGAATGATTAAAACCACCGGAATGAGAGCATCGCATTGCGCTGAAAGCCACGCATTTGTGCGCGTCTCATTTTGCTAAAAACATAAATTTATGATTAAAAATCTTGTTATCGTCGAGTCTCCCGCCAAAGCTAAGACCATCGAAAAATATCTTGGAAAAGAGTATAAAGTGATGTCGAGTTATGGCCATATCCGTGATTTGAAGAAGAAAAATTTCAGCATCGACGTCGATAACAATTTTAGTCCAATCTACGAAATTCCTGCCGACAAAGCTAACTTGGTCAACGAGCTGCGCAAGGTTGCTGCAACGGCTGAGACCGTATGGCTCGCATCCGATGAGGACCGCGAAGGAGAAGCTATTGCATGGCACCTGTTTGAAACGCTCAACCTCGACCCTGCTCGCACTAAGCGTATCGTGTTTCACGAAATTACCAAACCTGCGATACTCAACGCTATCGAAAATCCTCGCGACATCAACATTAATCTCGTTGATGCTCAACAGGCTCGTCGCGTCATCGACCGCATCGTTGGCTTTGAGCTTTCGCCTGTGCTTTGGAAAAAAATCAAGCCTGCGCTATCGGCTGGGCGCGTACAGTCGGTGGTTGTGCGCTTAATCGTTGAGCGCGAAAATGAGATTAAGAACTTCCAGTCGGAAGAATATTTCCGCGTGGTAGCCGACTTTGTCGACGCAAACGGCAACACGCTGCACACTGAGCTTTCGCACCGTCTTCCCAACGAAGAGGAAGCCCGCAAGCTCCTCGAGCGTTCTGCCAACGCCGACTTTGCAGTGAGCGACATCACTGTAAAGCCGCTCAAAAAGAGCCCTGCTCCCCCATTCACTACCTCAACGCTCCAACAGGAAGCAGCACGCAAACTCGGCTTCACTGTGTCGCAAACTATGATGATTGCCCAAAAGCTCTACGAAGCTGGACACATCACCTACATGCGTACCGACTCGCTAAACCTTTCGCAACTTGCACTCAAAGCTGTAGCCAACGAAATCAAGGCAACAATCGGAGCCGAATATCACAAAGAACGCCACTATCACACTTCATCGAAAGGGGCACAGGAGGCTCACGAAGCAATCCGTCCCACTGAGATAGCAAAACATACAATCGAGGGCACTCAACAGGAGAAGCGCCTTTACTCGCTGATATGGCAACGCACTGTAGCGTCGCAAATGGCTGATGCTATACTCGAAAAAACTACTATCGACATTGAGCGTCTGCTCCCCAATGGCGAATTTGCACACGAAACTATTGGCTCACACGAATCACGCTTCGTAGCCACTGGCGAAGTAATCAAGTTCGACGGATTCTTGAAAGTGTATCTCGAAAGCCGCGACGACTCAGAAGAGGAAGCCTCACAGTCGCTCCTACCCCGACTCTCGGCTGGCGACAAGATGAGCCTTGAGAAAATGACTGCAAGCCAGCGCTACACGTTGCATCCTCTCCGCTACACCGAAGGCTCGCTCGTGAAGAAAATGGAAGAGCTCGGCATCGGCCGTCCGTCGACTTACACCCCAACCATTTCAACAATCCAGCAACGCGGCTACGTAGAGCGTGCCGACCGCAAAGGGGTTAAGCGCAAATGCAAGGTGATGAGCTTAGTCGATAACAAAATAGCAGAACAAGTCGAAACCGAAGTATTCGGCAGCGAAAAAGGGAAACTCGTGCCAACCGACATCGGCGTAGTAGTCAACGACTTCCTTACCGAATATTTCCCCAACATTCTCGACTATAACTTCACCGCCAACATCGAGCAGAAATTCGATGAAATAGCTGAGGGCGAACTCGTGTGGAACGACGAAATAGCACAGTTCTACAACGGCTTCCACCCAACGGTTGACAGCGCAATGCAGATGCGCCTTGAGCATAAAGTTGGCGAACGATTCCTCGGCAATACACCCGACGGCAAGCCTGTGTCGGTGAAGATAGGCCGCTTCGGCCCATTGGTGCAGATTGGCGAAGGTGACAAAGAGGAGAAACCTCAATTCGCTTCGCTGCTGAAAGGTCAATCAATGGCAACTATCACACTCGAAGAAGCATTAAAGCTCTTTGAGTTCCCCCGACTCATCGGCGACTACGAAGGGCTGGAGGTAACAGTTGCAATAGGTCGTTTCGGTCCATACATCAAGCACGACGGCAAATTCACCTCAATCCCCAAAGGTATAGCCCCTGCAGGCATCACCATTGATGAAGCAATCAGCATCATCGAAGAGAAACGCCGTCAGGAAAAAGAGCGTGTAGTGAAAACATTTGCCGAAGAGCCCGACCTACAGATTCTCAATGGTCGCTACGGCATCTACATCGCCTACAATAAGAGCAACTACAAGATACCCAAAAGCGTTGAAAACCCAGCCGAGCTGACCTTAGAACAGTGTCGCGACATTATCAAGTCGCAATCGAACGAGCCTAAGCGCCCTGCTCGCCGCACAGCTAAAAAGAAATAATCGCCCAACCGCGCACCCCTCAATACAATGCCACGCCCAGTCAAAACCAAACCGGGAGCTGAACGCCGCCCATACTCCCCCGACGTAGTCGAGACCTACCAAGTAGGTGCCGACACAACATTGTTGCCATTTCTCTTTGAATCGATGCCCCACCGCAAGCGCACCAACGTCAAAGAGCTATTGAAGCACAATCAGATAAAAGTTGGGCAGGAGGTAACGACTCAATTCAATCAACCGTTGAGCGCAGGCGACGTGGTCAGCGTCAACCTCACACGCGAATGGCCGCAATTCTACAACCGACGTATGAAAATCGTGTACGAAGATGACGACATCATCGTGGTGAACAAAGGCTATGGGCTTCTGTCGATGGGCAACGACAAAGTGAAAGAGGGCACAGCGTATTCTATCATCAAGGAGTATCTGAAGTGGGTTGACCCACGACAGAAAGTTTTCATCGTCCACCGCCTCGACCGCGACACATCAGGGCTGATGATGTTTGCCAAAAATCAGGAATCGAAAGAGCGCATGCAACACAATTGGAACAATATGGTGCTCAATCGAAAATACTTGGCAGTGGTTGAAGGGAAAGTAGAGCAGTCGGAAGGCGTAATACGCAGCTATTTGGCTGAGACCTCGCAATATGAGGTGTATTCAACCGACAACCCCGAAGAGGGACAGCTCGCTGTGACACGCTACAAAGTGCTTGCCTGCAAAAACGGCTACACACTGCTTGAGGTAGAGCTCGACACTGGGCGCAAAAATCAGATTCGTGTCCACATGAAAGAACTTGGACACCCCATAGCAGGCGACCGCAAGTATGGCGCCAAATCGAGTCCAATCCACCGCCTTGCACTCCACGCTCAAACGCTGCGATTTGTTCATCCAACCACACGCAAGGAGATGAACTTCACCACCCCCATACCACAATCGTTTGAACGCATGGTGCGCTAAAAAGCCACTAACAGCATGGGACGCAAACGTAAACGACCTACAATCAAATCAATTGCAACAGCAATCATTGCCGTTGCACTGACTCTTGGGGTCGGCGGTGCATTTTGGTGGTACACACTGGACGAGGCTTCGATAGAGCCCGACCCCGAACTGTATCCGATACGAGGCATCGACATTTCAGCCCACAACGGCTATGTCGATTTTGAGAAAGTGAAAGCCGACGGCTACGAGTTCGTGCTGATAAAAGCCACCGAGGGCACAGATTTCAAAGACCGCAGCTTCGACGACAACATACGTCGAGCGCGTAACGCCCAACTCAAAGTCGGAGCCTATCATTTCTTCCGCTTCGACACCGACGGCAAACTCCAAGCAATCAATATGCTACACTCGCTGCGAAATCGAGAGCTTGACTTTCCAGCCGTAATCGACGTTGAAGAATGGGGCAATCCCGACGGCGCGAGAACTTCACATATCGTCGGCCAATTGCGCGCAATGATTGAGCACCTCGAACATTTCGGCTATGAGGTGATTCTCTACACCAACAAGGACTCCTACACCCGATTCATCAAAGGCAACTTCGATGAATACCCCCTATGGATATGCTCATTCACCGAGATAGAGCCCGACATCGACTGGCAACTCTGGCAATACTCCCACAGCGGACGTGTCGACGGCATCGACGGCAAAGTGGATTTGAATACAATAAAAAGCGATTTTATCCGTTAAAATTCATAGCGTTAATATCGCTCAAGTAATATGATTAATAGCCTCATAGATAGAATTCGACCATATATAGCAGTTGTAGCCGCACCGTTGCTTCTGCTACTATGCTCATTGCCGACCTATGCGTTCGACACTTCGGTCTATGCACAAAACTCTGTGCTATCGACAGGCCGTTGGGTAAAGATTAGTGTGTCGACCACAGGTATGCACCGCATCAGCGCCTCGTCGCTCCGCAATATGGGCTTCTCCGACCCGTCGCGCGTGAGAGTTTACGGCTATGGTGCCCGACGCATATCCGACCACTTGACCGCAGCCAACTACATCGACGACCTTCCAATGATTCCAGCTATCCACACATCCTCTGGTATAGTGTTCTATGCCGAAGGACCCACGTCGTGGATAACGGTCAACAAACATCTGCATCGCCCCGCTCAAAACCCATTCACAACCGTGGGCTACTACTATCTGAGCGATCGCGAAGCTCCTTCCGACGAAATTACCATTACTGAGAGTGGAAAGCTGGCAAGCGCGGCCACTGGATTCCATGAGGCATTGTGCCACGAGCTCGACCAATTTTCAGCCGGCGAGACTGGTCACATGCTCTTGGGTGAGAATTTCCTATACGATAAATCACAGACATTCGATTTCAATCTGACCGACCGCGAGCCCGACACATACATCATGATGGAGTGCTCATTCATGGCGAAATCGGCTACCAACACTCGCATCAATTTCACTGCCAACGGCATAAAGCAAACCGCACTGTCGAACGACATTGCAGGCTCAACGACCGACAAGCATGGCCACTACAAAGAAGCCCGCATATCGAAATATTTAGTCGACAACACTGGCGCTGAGGAGACCGAGCTTAAAGGAAATACTCTTAGCCTCAACATCGCAATATCCAACTCGGGTACAATGACAATGGCTGCGCTCAACTACATAGCTATCAACTATTGGCGCAAGCTGATTGTACCGAAGAGTGGCTCACTCGTGTTCCGTTCAGCCGACGAGCTACATATCGCAGGGGCATCGGCTTCGACCAGAGTGTGGGAGGTGAGCAATCCTACCGACATTCGTGAGATAAAAGGGCGTCTCGACGGCTCAACCTATATCGCTGCCGACAAAGGCACTGGAACACACTCCTACGTAGTGTTCGACGAAAACGCATCAATGCCCGAGCCCAAAGTGGTAGGCAACGTGACGAATCAGGACATCCACTCGCTCGAAGTGCCCGACATGGTGATATTCACGATAGGCGCATGGCGTTCACAAGCTGAGCGATTGGCTAAGATGCATGCCGAATCGCCCGACTCGCTCAAAGTACTGGTGGTAGATCAAGAACAAGTGTTCAACGAGTTTGCATCAGGCTCGCGCGATGCAAACTCATTCCGCCGTCTACTCAAAATGTTCTACGACCGCTCAGCGACATCGGAGCGCAAATTGCGCTTTGCCTTGTTTATGGGGCGCGGCACCTACGACAATCGTGTGATAACCAATGCCGTAAAAGGCCTTGGCTATCCAACAATGCCGATATGGGAGTCGGACGGAGGCGCAAGCGACATCGACTCATACACTACCGACGACATATTCGCATTCCTACAGGACGGTTCGGGCAATAACGTAGGCAACGACCGCTACTGCATTTCAGTGGGGCGTCTGCCTGTTACGTCAGCCGAAACGGCACGCGAAGCTGTCGACAAAATCATCGAATACCAAACCCAGATGCCACATACAGGTTGGCGCAACCGTGCACTCATCATAGCTGACGACGACGACAACAGCGTACACATGGAGCAGGCTGAGACGTTGATAGCCAATATGAAGAGCTCCGACGGTGGCTCCGACATCGACTATCAGAAACTCTACACCGACGAATACCCCCTTGCTGGTGGACAATATGAGCAGCCACGCGAAATAATGTTCCGCACACTGAACGAGGGCATCGCATGGTGGTTTTTCATCGGTCACGCCAACGCAACATCATGGACAGGCGAAAAGCTCCTCACCTACAACGACGTAAACAATATGTATCTACGTCAGTATCCGATACTTTACGCTGCATGTTGCGACTTCCTGCGCTGGGATGCAAAGGATATTTCGGCAGCCGAAGTTATGTGGCGACTGAAAGGTGGAGGTGCAATAGCAATCATCTCAGCCAACCGCCCGTCGTACATTTCCGATAACGGAAGGCTATCGGCAGCGCTCGGACAAGAGATATTCAACCGCCGCGACGACGGCTCTCGCCCCACAGTCGGCGAAATCTACACCAACACCAAAAAACGACTGCTGAAAAACGACACCAACAAGCTGCGCTACGTATTTCTTGGCGACCCGGCGATGTATCCCATAGTTCCCGACAATCGTGTTGTAATCACCAAAATCAATGGCGTTGAAGTTGGCAATCCCGATGAAGATGCCGTGATGATGGCACGCCAATCAGCCACAATGGAAGGGTACGTATCCGACCCCAAAGGCAACATCATTGAGGACTTCAACGGCATGATTAACACTACAATCTACGACGCCGAACAGAGCGTGGTGACCAATGGCAACGGCAGCTCTGGCGAGCCGTTTACATTCGACCGTCAAGGTAGCCGCATCTATGCAGGCAACGATAGCATTAAAGCTGGTCGATTCACAATCAATGTGGCAATGCCTTCAGCTATAAGCAACAACTATCGCCCAGCAGCAGCCTCATTCTATGCTCACCGCGAAAATGCCGACAACAAGCAGCAGGCGATTGGTGTCAACACCGATTTCTATGTGTATGGAGAGGATGAAACGGTAGTCGACGACGAAGCTCCTCGCATCGTGTATGCTTACCTCAACCATTCGAACTTTGCCAACGGCGACCAAGTGAACACCACTCCGATGCTGATAGCCCAAATCACCGACAATCGCGGCATCAACATCTCTACGGCTGGTATCGGTCACCAGATGACAATAATGCTCGACGAACGCCGCTCATTCTCCGACGTGAGCGAATACTACACCCCTGCAGCCGACGGCTCAATCGGTGGCACGATAGCTTATCCGCTACCCGAACTGACTCCGGGCAACCACACAATTCGTTTACGAGTTTGGGATACCTCCGACAACGCTGAGACAGCTACACTCGAATGTTTTGCCGTAGCCGACTTAGCTCCAACGCTGTTTGACATCTACACCGATTCAAATCCCGCATCGGAAAAGGCTAATTTCTACCTCAGCCACGACCGCCCCGACGCAAATATGGAGATTACACTTTCAATCTATAATATGTTAGGGCAACCAGTATGGTCGACTACCGTTGCAGGTCGCAGCGACACGTTCCAGTCATTCCCCATAACGTGGGACCTCACCGATATGGCAGGCAGCCGAGTGGCACGCGGTATCTACCTCTATCGAGCATCGATACGCATGGGCGACACCGAAAGCGGCACCAAGACCAAGCGCATCGCAGTCACTGGTATGTAATCGCAACGAAGCCACGCCCCACAGCTGACCGTCAGCCTCCCGGAATTGCTCTATAGCGGAACCAACATTAAACATCATCTCGTAGAAAAATATGAAACTGCTTGAAATTCGACACTTCGACCCAAACACGACATCGCAACTGCCCACAGTGGTGATGGGTACCGACTCGTCGATTGCCATTGGGCACAAGCCTGTTTTTCTACCCGAAATATCTGAGCAGTGGGCGCTCGAAATCTCACCCGCCTACCGCATCTGCCGATTGGGCAAAACCATATCGCAACGCTTTGCATCGAGATATTACGACGTAATGACACTTGCAGCGCGAGTGATACCCACCGACCTTACACAACGCCTCTGCGATGAGGGACAATCGCCTTTGTCGCCGCTCGCTACAGCGTTTGACTCGGCTATATCAGTAGGCGAATGGATTGAGCCAAAGGCTGAGTTCAGTTTGGAGCTCATCTCCCCTACCCAACATGAACCAATCGCGGTCAAATCGGTAATTGACAGCGCAATTGCATACATCAGCAAGACATTTATTGTCAAAAATGGCGACATAATCATGGCAGGAGGCCCGATAATTCGCATACCTGTGAAAATCGGCGACCGAGTTATCGCGTCAGTCGATGGCAGTGAAATCCTCGCGTTCAATATAAAATAAGGTAGCTTTCAAACAGTTCAAACGGCTACCACACAATAAACCACTCTCCTCGGATAAATCAAGTCACTCTCCATAATAAACCACTCTCTCTATCATCAATAATATGCAGAAATTCGTATCATTAATTTCGATATATCTAATTGCGGCATTGACATTTGCAGCATCGGCTATCAGCTCGAATCACTACGTTGCAAATTCCAAGCTCGCATCTGGCCGTTGGGTAAAAATCCGCGTGACTACCACAGGTATGCAGCAAATCACACATGAGCAGCTCGCTCAGTGGGGTTTCAACGACCCGTCGAAAGTGACAGTGCATGGTCATGGCGGCGTTGTGGGCTACAACGAGGCAATCAACCCCACAGTGCCCGACGACCTACCCACTCAGCCAGTATTAAGGACCGACGACCGCATAATCTTCTACGGCGAATCAAACGTCAGAGTGTCGTTAGATTACGTTTGGGAATCGACTCGCAACAACCCTGTGCCAGTGGTGCAGCGCAACAACGTTGCCGATGCAGGCTACTATTTCATCACTGACGCAATCCCAGTGGGAAGAGTGGCAGAAATACCATACAACGAAAACTACGACGAGACATACACTCATCACCTCAGCCTCAACTACTACGAGGAGGAGGTGAATAACCCCTTCTCAGCCGGACAATTATATTTCGGCCGCGATATCTCAGACGAATCCACAATCGAAATCAAATTTCCCACTCCCGACATCTATTTCGTGCCTGTTGAGCCTGAAGAGGAGGAAACTCCCGAAGGAGAAAATGGTGAGGGCACTCCCGACGGTGAGGACACTGAGAGCGAAGGTGGAGAGGGAAATCCCGACGGTGGGAATGGGGAAGATAACCCCGACGGCGAGGAGCCAGAAACTCCAGTTGAGCCTGTAATCCCGACTGTAACGGCTGGATTCCGCCACATTCTTATCGGTGCTGGCGACTACCCCCATTTCCGCTGCTACTATACTCGCAACGAAGACCTTACATTTGTCGACACCAACCTTTCGACACCCGACAAATACCACTATTTCAGTACTAATGCCGGGTCGTATAAGCAGTCGCTCGTTGAGACCTCACTTTTAGCCACTAACGAAACATTCACATATCGCATTGGATCGAAAGCGTCAACCAAATTCACTTACGCAACGCTCGACAACCTTGCATTCTACTATCCTCGTCGCAACCGCATGGCCGATAACGCCTCGATGTTGATGACGATGAATAAACTCTCAGCCAACACACTCGAAGTCATCACAGAAGCAAACGCCGGGCTGAAAGTGTGGGATGTAGCTGACGCAACAAACGTGCGCCCTTACACAACTCGCTTCAACCAAGATGATGCAACGCTGAGCTTTACAACCGACAAGGCTTACACTACAACCGTCAACTCGGGCAAAGCATTCCGCGCTATGGTATTTGACCCAGCGAAGCAACACAACTCAGTGGAATATGTTGGCGAAGTTGAAAATCAGAATATCCATGCCTACGATGTACCCGATTTGGTAATCCTTGCATCAGAAGTATGCTACGAACAGGCTGAACGCCTTGCCGAAATTCACCGCAAGAAGCTCGGACATGACGTGATTGTAGTGCGTCAAGATGAGGTGTTCAACGAATTCTCATCAGGCACACCCTCGCTGTGGGGCATCCGTCGTATGGTGAAAATGTTCTACGACCGAGGCTACAACAATCAAAACGACACATCGAAGATGCGTCATCTATTGCTGTTTGGTGGTGGGTCGTTCGACAATCGAGCTATCCATTCGGCAACTAAACCATATTTCGACCAAGGGGCGCTGCTGCTCACATTCGGCTCTCCCGAGCATGAAATCATTGCCTACAACACTAAGGCTTACGCCTCCGACTGCTACTTCGGATTTACCGACGACTGCTATTATCGTCTCAACTACTCCAAAACACGCCAAAACGTCAACGTAGGGCGAATTCCTGCACTCGACGAGGCAAAAGCTGTCACTGCGGTCGACAAGATTGAGCGCCATGTGAGCAACCTTCCGACAGTCGACATCGCTCACCGCGCACTCATTATGACCGACTTCGGCGATACGAACTCCCACATGTATAATGGCGAGGGGGTTGCAAGCGCACTTTGGAAATATGCTCCCGGCATCACTACAATCAAAGGTTATGCTTCGCTCTACCCCA
Source organism: Muribaculaceae bacterium (assembly GCA_017629835.1). Classification (GTDB taxonomy): domain Bacteria; phylum Bacteroidota; class Bacteroidia; order Bacteroidales; family Muribaculaceae; genus JAGBWK01. The sequence continues at coordinate 10,784 of JAGBWK010000066.1, forward strand.
ACGCTAAGAGTGGCGAATATATCCGAAACCTTTACGCTCAGACGCTCAAAACTGGCGTTGGGTTTGTGACATACTCTGGTCATGGACGCGCCGACTCATTCAGCGAGCTATCTATTTGGAACTTGCTAATGGTGCAGAACACCGAATATTCGTTCTATCCATTCGGATTGCTTGCAACATGCGACTCGTATGCTCTTGACCGCCAGATTGTTTCAATCACAAACGAAATGGTGTTTAAGGCTAATGGCGGACTTATTGCAGCCATAGCAGCGTGCCGCACAGTGTATCAAACGCCCAACCAAACACTCAACGTAGAGGCCGCCAAGGCGTATGCACAAGCAGATGAATCGACCACCACAGGCGACATCTACCGCATTGCCCGCAACAAAATCATCACCGACGGCTACGATGTGCAACACGTCGACAACAATATGTGTTACAACCTCTGTGGCGACCCAGCACTCCCCCTTTACGCAGCTGCCGACCACTTGCATTTCTCCACAATCAACGGCGAAACCTACACCGATGATGCTGAAGCACGATTCAATATCACGCCATTGCAGCCCAACGTGGTAGAGGGATATATATCGGACCGCTCCGACAAATCGCTCGTCGATGAATCGTTCAACGGCACACTTATTCTTACATTCTACGAAGCTCCTATCACACGCAAAACGTACGTTCACGCAACCAATCGTCCTGCCGACGAGAGCGTCGAAATCGAAATGGACCAAGATATTCTTGCCGAAGTTGCTACGAAAGTGGAGAATGGCCGATTCTCAATAACATTCACACCCCCAGTGCAATCGCGCGTTGGCGATTATAACCGAATGACCCTTTACGCTTACTCCGACGACCTGCGCAACTTTGTCAAGGCCTACACAATCAATACGGTAATCGATACAGAATCTATTCCTGAGGAGTCGACCGACGTAGAAGCGCCTGTCATTTCAGAGCTTTACATCGATACTCCCGAATTTGAAAGTGGCGACATCGCCAAGGGAAATATCACCCTCTATGCATCGATTGACGCCGATGAAAGCGGCATTTGCAAATCGACCGCCAACATTGGTGGAGCTTCTCGCATCACAATCGATGGCACTCGCTCAATCCCAGTCAATGGCACAGCAGTGCGCAGCAATACCGACGGCTCAACCGACATCATAATGCCGATAACCTCACTTGCCGACGGCCGCCACGAGCTTATGCTCACAGTGGTCGACAACGTAGGCAATTCAAATAGTCGCACAATCGAATTCACCGTAATCAATGAGCCTGCAAAAGTGACTCTCAGCGTAGCCGAAACCCCAGCGGTGGATGTTGCGACATTCGATATCGAACATTCATTTGCCGAAACGCCTGTTGGACGACTCATCGTTGAGGATGCACAGGGCAACACAGTGTTCACAATGACCGACGGCGACTGCACATTCCCCTACGAATGGGACCTCCGCAATATGGAGGGAGAGAAAGTGCCCGACGGAGTTTACTCAGCATACGTAATTCTCAAAGCAGGACTACAATTTGCTGCTTCACCTAAAATCGAATTGGTAGTAATTAAATCAGAATGAGCAATAGCGCGTTAAAAATGCAACATAACAGGACTTTGCATAACGCAACTCAATCAAAATTAAGCAACAACAAAAACATCGAAATATAATAAAATCACTCATTTTTTGTTATAAGATATAGAGCAATTCCCAATAGGTGCTCAATTATAGCATAGAATCAGCCGTCACAGGCACTCTGAAACACTCCAAAATGAAAAAGAAACTACTGAATATCATAGCCTTCGTAATTGCTGTGGTTGTAGCCACTCCGGCAATCATCGCACAAGAGGCAAAAAATGAATTCAACCCCATTGAATATGGAGCAATGTCGCTCGCTATAGCCCCCGATGCACGCGGTGCGTCGATGGGTGACCTCGGTGCTGCAACCGACCCCGACGTCAATTCGCAATACTGGAACCCCTCGAAATATGCATTTGCATACTCTCAAGGTGGTCTTGCACTGAGCTACACCCCATGGCTTCGCAAACTTGTGAACGACATCTTCCTTGCCGACCTTGCTGGTTATTGGAAACTTGGCAGCAACGACAATCAAGCAATCTCAGCCCAATTCCGCTACTTCTCGCTCGGCGAAGTAATCACATCGGAAGGTGGTAGCGACATCACCAGTACTATCAATCCCTACGAATTTTCAATCGACGCCGGCTACTCTCGCAAGCTGTCGGAAAAGTTTTCTATGGGCGTAGTTTTCCGCTACATCCTTTCAGAACTTGGGTTCTCAACCAGTAGCATTTCAAACCAAACTACTGGTGCATCGGCATTCTCAGCCGACATCTCAGGTTTCTACACCACCTATCCAATGATAGGCCGCAACGAATGTCAGTGGTCGTGGGGTTGGAACATCTCCAATATCGGTACAAAAATCGACTACGACAATGGCGAGCCAGCAATGTTCCTGCCAACAAACCTCCGATTAGGTACAACATTCACCTTCCCATTGGCCGATTACCACAACCTCGCACTCTCACTCGACTTGAATAAATTCCTTGTGCCTACCCGTCCACGCCGCGAGAACTATGCTGAAGGACTCGAAGGAGAAGAGGCATTCAACGAAGCTGAACAGGAATGGGGCGAAATGTCGCCTATCACAGGTATATTCAAGTCATTTGCCGACGCCCCCGGTGGATTCAAAGAGGAGTTGCGCGAAATCAACTTCTCGATTGGCGCTGAATACACCTACAATCAGCAATTCTTCCTACGTGCCGGCTACTATCATGAAAGTAAATACAAAGGGAACCGCCAATACTTCGGCGTGGGTGCAGGCTTCTCGCTCAACGTAGTGCGCCTCGATGCATCATTTATGATTGCAACAGCGCAACAGTCGCCTTTGGACCAAACACTCCGCTTCACCCTCAGCTTCGACATGGACGGCATACGCGACCTGCTCGGACGCCGATAAACCAAAGTTGACTAACGCTGATTCCTAAACCTAAAAAAACTCATCGCACAATGGACATACGCATTGGCAATGGATACGACGTGCATCGTTTCGCTGAAAACCGCGAACTATGGCTGTGTGGCGTAAAAGTGGATCACACGCTCGGACTGCTTGGCCATAGCGACGCCGACGTAGCTATCCACGCCCTATGCGATGCGCTTCTCGGAGCACTCAGCTTGCGCGACATAGGCTATCATTTCCCCGACACCGACCCAGCATACAAAGGAGCTGACTCACGCGTGCTCTTAGCTCGAGTAGTAGAAATGATACATCAACGCGGCTATGAGATTTCGAACGCCGACATCACAATCATAGCCCAGCGCCCCAAGCTATTGCCTTACATACCTCAAATGATTGACACACTTGCGTCCATTATGCATATAGCCTCTGACCGCATATCGGTGAAAGCTACAACATCCGAACGACTCGGATTTACCGGACGCGAAGAGGGCATCGCAGCTCAAGCCTCAGCCCTACTCATCCACCCTTAAACCACTCATTCTAACAATTAACTTTAAGAATTAGGGTGCAGTTTCCAATCTAAAATGCACAGATTGAGTTGCCCTAATTTGCAGCATTTAAGAATTCGGGAAGAATTCTGTGTGGTCATGCCTAATTTTTAACAAATAGGTGTTAAGATTTTGCAGAAATTCACTAACTTTGTAGTCGGAAAAATCCTGATATTTTATGAATTATTCGTTTTTAGACTTTCTATGTCTGATTGGTGCCGTAGGATTGTTTCTCTATGGCATGAAAGTGATGAGTGAAGGCCTGCAGAAAGTAGCGGGCGATCGCTTGCGTAACATTCTCGGCGCGATGACGCGCAATCGTTTCCTCGGTACACTTACTGGGTTCTCAATCACAGCGTTAATCCAAAGTTCATCAGCATCAACCGTAATGGTTGTGAGTTTCGTAAATGCTGGTCTTATGACGTTGGGACAATCAATGGCAGTAATTATGGGTGCCAATGTGGGTACTACATTCACTGCATGGATTGTAACTCTGCTTGGTTTTAAGGTCGACATCTCGATATTCGCATTGCCGCTTATCGGTTTGGCAATACCGATGCTCTTCTCAAGCAAAGGTCGCACGAAGTCGATTGGCGAATTTGTAATCGGTTTTGCATTCCTGTTTATGGGTCTTTCGCTCATCAGCAAATATGTGCCCGACTTACAGCAGAATCCCGAAATTTTTGCATTCTTGCAAAAATACACCTCGCTTGGCTATGGCTCAGTGGTGATATTCCTTATGGTGGGTCTTATCGTCACAATGGTCATCCAATCATCATCAGCTACATTCGCACTCGTGCTGATTATGTGCTGCAAAGGGTGGGTTCCATTCGACCTTGCCTGTGCTCTTATACTCGGTAGCAACATCGGTACAACAATCACTCCTTTGATTGCTTCAATGAGTGGTAACGTAGCAGCAAAACGAACAGCCATGGGTCACCTCCTGTTCAACGTACTCGGTACAGTGTGGTGTATGGCTATATTCTACTGGTTCTGCTCACTCGCATCATGGTTTACCAACGAAATCGGCCAGGGCAACCCAACCGAGCTCTTCACATATACAACTAATCTTCAGGCTGAAAATCCCGAACTCTACAACCGCGTGATAAACGCCAGCCTCCCAAGCACCGACCCCGAAGTAACAGGCCACTTGACCAAAATCAAAGTGCTCGAAGGCTCAGTAGCATTCGGTCTGTCGATATTCCATACATTCTTCAACCTCATCAACCTCGCAATCATGATATGGATGACCAATCTTTATGTGAGGATTGTGAAATGGGTTATTCCTACTAAGCGCAAAGGTGACGACGAATTTGCACTCAAGTTCATCTCATCGGGTATCCTTAGTGCATCGGAACTCAACATCACTCAGGCTGAAAAGGAAATCAACGTGTATGCCGAACGCGTTTCGCGTATGCTTGCAATGGCTCAAGACCTCGTACACACGAAGATTGACTCCGACGAATTCAACAAGCTATATTCACGCTTGGAAAAATATGAGGACATAGCTGACCGTATGGAATTGGAAATCGCTAACTACCTCAACCGATGCGCCGAAGGTCGCCTCTCAAACGAAGGTAAACGCCGCATCTCAGCTATGCTCGCTATCATTTCGGAAATCGAAAGCGTAGCGGACTGCTGCACAGGCTGCGGTAGAATCCTCCAACGCAAGCTCCAGAGCAACGTACACTTCACAGAGGAAATCTACGACAACGTCGACTTGATGTTCGACTATGTGAGCCGCGCAATGAAGAATATGCTCTTGCTGCTTAAGAATCTCGAAAACAACTCACAACAGGACATCATCGAATCCTACAACTGCGAACGCGAAATCAACAATATGCGCAACTCGCTGCGAGCAACCAACATCGAATGCATCAACAAACACCACTACGAATACCAAGCAGGTATTTTCTACATGGACCTCGTATCCGATTTGGAAAAGACTGGCGACTACATCATCAACGTTGTCGACACTATCCGCGACTCGTTTGTTGACCCCGTAGATTAATGTTGATTCAAGCGGCTGGACTTTGAGCGTGGCATCACGTCAGGGCGAAAGGGAATCAGCTGCGTAATTGTAGATTTAATCAAACTATAAGAGGATGTATCAAAACTTCGCGTTTTGATACACCCTTGCATTTAAAACCGAACAAAAAAAATGTCAATCACCGATAGCAAAAAAGGGGTTGTGGTCTATTGCGGATCATCATCTCAACTTGATAAAAAGTATGTCGACGCAGCATATAGCCTTGGGCAAGCATTGGCTAAGGCTGGAGTGCCGCTCGTAAGCGGAGGTGGTCGAGGCGGCTTAATGGCAGCTGCAATCGACGGCGCGCTATCCGAAGGTGGCGATACTGTCGGCGTTCTCCCCGACTTTATGGTAGAGCGTGGCTGGAATCACCCCAACCTTACTGAGATGATAGTGACCGACTCGATGCACACACGCAAAGCCACAATGGCGCAGATGAGCTGCGCAGCAATAGCCCTACCTGGTGGTTGCGGCACATTCGACGAACTATTTGAGATAATCACATGGCGTCAGTTGGGCCTATACCAAGGAAACGTGGTGATATTGAACGTAGACCACTACTACGACCCGCTGATTGAAATGCTTGAGCGAATGATGCAAGAGCATTTCATGAATCCCGACCACGCTAATTTGTGGCACATCGCATCGTCGGTTGAAGATGCTGTGGCTCACGCACTGCGCCCAATCGAAATCCGCCCATTCTCGCAAAAACTCCCTATAGAGAAGTATTAAACCCCGTAGAGAATTATTAAAGCGATGCCCTCAGCAATCAACAACATTCCTGTTGCCGACACTCTCCCGCCCCTTAACGGCATAGCCCCATGGACTACTTCTGATTCGGAAAATGATGCGCCATGGTCGGCCACCGATATGGAGCATACGCAAGCGTATGGCGTAGTGAGCCACCTTACAGGAATGGAGGGAACTGCGCGCCCAACGAGCTATGGCGAGAACTCATGGCTATCGAGCGTGGTGGTGGCGATGCTGATACTGCTCGCGCTCAACTTTAACAACTATCGCAGGCTGTTCAAAAACTTTGCACAGGACCTCGTGGGTATGCGAAGCCGTAACAATGCTTTCGATGAACGTTCGTCGAACGACACTGTAGCCCACTTGCTAATCGTGCTGATGCTTTGTCTCTCAGAGGGTGTGCTGCTATTCACATCGAAAATTGTCGATTTTCATAGCATAACCAATGGCGACGTGTTTGTATCGACAATGATAGCTACCGCTATAACAATGGCACTCTACACGTTTCAAATCGCGGGATGCAAAATCATCGGCTACACATTTGTCGACGAAACTACGACCACTCAGTGGATTCGCGGATTCAACGCCTCACAATCACTGCTTTCGGCAATCCTGATAGTGCCGGCACTGATTGCACTCTATTATCCGACAATGTCGTTTGGCATGTTTGTCATCGGCTGCGTGGCTTATATTTTGGCACGAATTTTCTTTTTATTTAAGGGTTTTAGAATTTTTTACAGAAATTTGTCCTCATTACTCTATTTTATTTTGTACCTTTGCACTCTCGAAATCACACCGGTGATAATTATTGCTCGAGTAGCGACAAATATCCAGTGATTCACCCTTAAACCACACCGCATTTTTTCTAAAATAGCGACATCAATTCGACAAATCAACTAATCCTCAATCAGAAGAAGCTTCAAAACAGCAATGCCGTGAAGGACCCTGCACAAAGCTAATTCATTGAGACAAAAAACTTGCTTGTAAGCGTGAAAATAAAGAAAATACTGGTATCTCAGCCTAAGCCTTCATCAGAGAAGTCGCCCTACTTCGACATTGCAAAACGTCACAATGTAGAACTCGTATTCCGCCCATTCATCAAAGTTGAAGGTCTTTCGTCAAAAGAATTCCGCCAGCAGAAGATCAACATCTCGGATTTCACCGCCGTTATCTTCACTGCCCGCACTGCAATCGACCATTTCTTCCGTTTGGCAGAAGAGACACGTGTCACCATACCCGACACTATGCGCTATTTCTGCACAACCGAAGCTATTGCGCTCTACTTGCAAAAATACATTCAGTATCGCAAACGCAAGATATTCCATGGCACTACTGGCAAGCTCCAAGAGATGTTGCCACAGTTTGTCAAACATAGCAAAGAAAAATTCCTTTTTGCTGTCAGCGATGTGCACAAGGACAACACAAGCATCCTCGACGAGAACAAAATCAACTATACTAAGGCTGTGATGTATCGCACCGTGAGCAACGACTTCACATCGCAAGAGCCGTTCGACTACGATATGCTGCTGTTCTTCAGCCCCCAAGGTATCGAATCTTTGAAGAAAAATTTCCCCAACTTCGAGCAAGGCGACATTCAGATTGGTTGCTTCGGAGCCTCAACAGCCAAAGCTATTCGCGACGCTGGTTTGCGCTTAGACATGGATGCTCCAACCGAAAAAGCACCTTCGGTCACAGCTGCCCTCGACCTGTTCCTTGCCGAAAGCAATAAATAACACACCCAAACTATATTGACAATGAAAACCCGCCTTTTCATAGCAAGCATCATCGCTATTGCGCTTGCAGCTTGCAACAGCAAAACAGTTCAAACTGAAGCTACTACTGAAGCAGAACCCGCTGCAGAGGAAACTCTCGCACTCGACGGCACATGGCGCCTTTTGGACTTCGCACACGATACAGAAATCTGCGTCATCGACGAAGACTCTGACTACTACCTGCAGTTCAACTCAGAGGACAACTCTTTCGGCATGTCGACCGACTGCAATTCGCTCAGTGGCAACTATGTGGCTACAGCCGACAGCCTTCGTTTCAATATCACAGCAGCTACTTTGATGCTTTGCGACGACACTAAGGTTGAGGACGCATTCAAGAGCATTCTCCCCACAATCGACACTTACAGCATCGGTCCTGACTCAACGCTGCAACTCCGCGTCGATGCTCGCCGCTATGCAACTTTCAAATTCGTCCCTGCCGAATAAAGATTCCGACAATTATCAACACTCTATAATTCTTAGAGCTTTTGGTGCGCAGCCAAAAGCTCTAAGTGTTTTTTACCGAGCTTTGATTTCGCAGGGAGCCTAAGAGACTTAAGCAACTTATGGCGCATTTGCAGCGGGTTTTGAGACTGAGGTGGTGAATTTTGGTCATACGGGGCTGAATTTTGTGGGGGATTTGGATAGTTTCGTCAGATATTTGTAGTAACTTTGCATAATGGAGAGTTATGTGCTCTCGAAAACCAAAGAGGCGGACTCACAGATGCCGAAAAGAGGTGCTTTTATGGCGTCAGATTGCGAACTCGCAGATACCGAAAAGGCTAATTTGCAGATGTCTGAGAGGCGGTCTCTTGGAAATGATTTTTAGTATTGAAAATTCGACAATTATATATGAAGACTTTTGAAGAACTCGGGGTCAGTCAGCCCCTTCTGAAAGCTATCGAGGAATTAGGGTTTGAGCAACCTATGCCAGTGCAGGAGCAGGTGATACCCCACTTGCTTAACAAGCTGGGCGACGTCGTTGCGCTCGCTCAAACTGGCACAGGCAAAACTGCTGCCTTCGGTCTGCCTGTGCTCCAGCGCACTAATGCCCAATCGGCTACCACTCAGGCTCTCATCCTCTCGCCTACTCGCGAGCTATGCTTGCAGATTGCTGCCGACCTTGCCGACTTCTCAAAATATATGCCCGACGTGAAGGTGCTCCCCGTGTATGGCGGATCGAGCATCGAGAGCCAAATCCGCGCGCTCCGTCAGGGTGTGCAAATCATTGTTGCTACGCCAGGACGCCTTATTGACCTTATCAATCGCGGGGTGGTGAAACTCGACAACGTACACACCGTGATTCTCGATGAAGCCGACGAAATGCTCAATATGGGATTTCTCGACTCAATCAACGAGATTCTCGACCATGTACCCGACGACCGCAAGATGCTTATGTTTTCAGCAACGATGCCCAACGAGATTGCCCGCATAGCGAAGAAATATATGCACAATCCGCAGGAATTCGTTATCGGCACTCGCAACGAAGGTGCAGCCAACGTGAAGCACATCTACTATATGGTCAACGCGCGCGACAAATATCTTGCGCTGAAACGTGCCGCCGACTATAACCCCAGCATCTATGCAATTGTGTTTTGCCGCACACGCCGCGAAACCCAAGAGGTTGCCGACCACTTGATTCAGGACGGATACAACGCCGAGGCACTACATGGCGACCTCTCGCAACAGCAGCGCGACATCGTGATGAAGAAATTCCGCGACGGCGTAATCTCAATGCTTGTAGCCACCGACGTAGCTGCTCGTGGGCTCGATGTTGATGACCTCACCCACGTGGTCAACTATGGGTTGCCCGACGATACAGCCGTCTATACCCACCGCTCAGGCCGTACTGGTCGCGCCGGCAAGACTGGTGTCTCTATCGCCATTATCCACTCGCGCGAAAAGGGTAAGCTCAAAGATATTGAGCGCATAATAGGCAAGCAATTTGAGCGCAAAGAGGTGCCATCGCCACAACAAATCATTGAAAAGCAACTCTACTCGCTCGCCGACAAGATAGAAAAAGTGTCGGTCAACGACGAGGAGATGAACAAATACACCCCCGGAGTTATTAAGAAATTAGGGTGGCTATCGAACGAAGACCTCATCAAGCGTGTGCTCTCGCTCGAATTCAACCGCCTGTTGGAATACTATAAGGATGCCCCAAAAATCGACTTTATCGACGAAAAGCCTGCCAAAGCCGACAAAAAAGGGAAGAAAGAATTTGACAGCGCACCTCGCACCGACAAAGAAAAGGACCGCCGCACAGCCGAAAAGGGCATGGAGCGCATCTACGTCAATGTGGGCAAGGGTGACGGATTCTATGCAGCCAACTTGATAGAAATGCTCAACAAGAACGTGCCCGGACAGCGCGTCGACGTGGGTCGCATCGACCTGCTGCCCCGTTATTCGCTTTTCGATGTTCGCAAAAAAGATGCACAGCGAGTGCTCGGAGCGCTCAAAGGTACCGATTTCTTCGGCAAGCGTCTATACTGCGAAATAGCTGAAGCAAACAAGGACTATGCTCGCGCTGCCACTCGCAAAAGTCGCGACAATGGTGGCACACCACCCAACGAATTCTTCGACAAGAAAGGTCGTGGCGGACGCAAAGGTCGCAAACGCTAAGATTACTAATCAACCTACACTTTCTGAACGCTAAGACCTCAAACAACACAATCAGAACGTTAAGACCACTACAACAAACACTCTCTGAACGCTAAAGCCTTAGAATGAAACAATTACTTGCCATATTAGCTCTATTGATAGCCTCCACACTTTCGGCGCAGCTCACTCCGCGCTCGGCATTCACCACTGCTCCCATTTCGGTGTTGCCAGCCATAGCAGAGCCGACACGACTGGATATGATCGACTATTTCGAAAGCGGAATCAATCGCCCATCGAAAACGATTTTCGAAGGTGATGCTGTGTTGACCGCTCTCGATGATAACATTGCCTCAATTAGCATCGGCGACTATCAGCAAATCGACATCGTAGTGCTACCATATGGCAATAAGGCAATAATTATGATAATCGACCACCTTAAAACGCCCGATACTACCTCGACTATACGATTTTACAATAGCCGCTGGGAACAGTTCGACACCGATAAGATGCTCCGATTGCCCACCCTCAAGGACTGGACAGGAAAAATTGACAAAAACCTACGCATTGACCTTGAGAATGCACTCCCATTCATAATGTATGATGCCAAATACGACCCAGCGACAAAGATTCTCACGCTGAAGCCTGAGACCCAAGGCTACGTTGCCATCGAAAATCACGACCTCGTAGATTCAAATCTCAAGCCCGAATTGAAATACCGCTGGACTGGCAAGAAATTTGCATCGTACAACCCTTAAAAAATCATTCTTTAACCTCACAATAACGGCAAGTGGAAAATTCACTAACACTACTGCAACTGACTCAGCGCATCGCCAAACTGATGACCGTACCGGCAACCCAAAACATCTGGGTTACTGCCGAATTGAGCGACGTGAGCGTTCGCAATGGCCACTGCTATATGGAGCTGCTCGAAAAGGATGAGCAAGGGCGGCAAGTTGCAAAATTTCGTGGCGTAATCTGGGCAAGCAACTATATGCGAATTGCGCCCGAATTTATGGCTGCGACAGGTCAGCAATTCAGCTCGGGGCTGAAGGTAATGGTTTGCGCCAGCGCTTCGATGCACCCCGTCTATGGCATGTCGTTGGTAATCACTGCCGTAAATCCAGAGTACACAATGGGCGACCTGATTCGTCGCCGTCAAGAGATACTACGCCGACTCAAAGCTGAAGGTATCCTCGAACTCAACCGCCAATTGGAATGGACTGAATTTCCACATCGCATAGCCGTAATCTCGGCGCAATTAGCTGCCGGATATGGCGACTTTATCAACCAACTCTACAACAATGGCTCTCGGCTACGATTCTCGGTGAAGCTATTCCCCTCAATCATGCAGGGAAATTCTGCGCCAGAGTCAATCATCGCAAGCCTTGAAGCAATTGCCAACGAGAGCGACCAATGGGATTGCGTAGTGATAATACGAGGTGGTGGCGCCACGAGCGACCTTCAGGCATTTGAGGACTACGAACTTGCTGCAACGATAGCGCAATTTCCTATCCCAGTGATGATTGGCATCGGCCATGAACGCGACATTACGGTGCTCGACTACGTTGCCAACCGACGCGTAAAAACCCCTACAGCTGCTGCCGAATTCCTTATTGCTATTGGCGACAATCTTCTCGCAAACCTGCAACAGCTCGGCTCGACAATACTGCAAAAAGCTACCGACCTGCTTTCGGCATCGAAAGAGCAACTAAGCTACTACGAAGGGCTGATGCCTATCGCTCCGACAAATGCTCTACACCGCGCTCAAACGCGGCTCAATCAGTCGGTTATGGCACTGAATGGCATCAGCGGACGACGCATAGCGCCTGCGCTTGAACGCTTGCGCATAATCTCTGAAAATCTATCGGGCTACACCACTCAAGCCATTGCCCGCTCACGACAGAAAGTCGACACAGCTGAGCGTATGCTTGGGATGCTTTCGCCCGACGCCGTGCTCCGCCGCGGCTACTCACTAACGCGAGTAGGCGGACGTGCCGTCACTTCAGCCACCGAACTCCGCGAAGGTGAAGTAATCGAAACTTTGCTTGCCAACGGAACGGTCGTTTCAACAATCAACACTATTAGCTCCGACAAAAAAATTTAATCACAATGTCAGAAATAAAATTCAAACCAGCCAACGAGCTCACCTATCGTGAGGCTATCACCGAGCTCGAAAATATCCTACGCAATATGCAAAGCGACGACGTCGACATCGACCGCTTGAGCATACTCACTCGCCGTGCAACCGAGCTTATAGCAGAATGCCGTTCTCGACTCGTTGCCACCGACGAAGAGTTGCGCTCAATACTCCAAGGCCTCGAAAATTAAAAGCTGTCGCTCCGAGATTATTGCATTTGGAATAGTTCCGATGCCCGTAAAGTAATATATTTGAAAAATTTAAGTAGCTTCTTGCTCCATACTGAAGGTTATATGCAGAATTTTTGCTACCTTCGCATTTAAGAAGTTACATGAATCATTTACGCTAATGAAACGTATATATATCTTGTCGGTTGCGCTAACATTGACGCTCAGCGCATTTGCCCAGCAACTCAACAAAGAGATAGTGATTGAGCGCGACATCAATCCCGAATTGCGAGCAGTCAGCCGCCTCAACAACTATCCTACGGTAGTAGTTCCGCAAGTCAAAGCCAATCCTTTGGCGTTTAGCGACCTGACTACATCGGTAGCCATACCCGGTATGCTCACCCAATTGGCACCTGCGGCATCAGATGAAGCGGTAAGCCTATCGCCATACAAGGGATATGCATCGTTGGGCTATTTCCCAATATTCAATCTCGGTGCATCAGCTGGCTACCAGTTCATCAACAAGCCCAAAACCTCGTTGGGTATGTGGATGCAATACGACGGTAATGCTTACAACATTGAGAATGATATGAAGCTCGAGCGCAACACCGTAGCCGTTGGAGCCGATTTCTCTCAATTGTTCAGCAACGTAGGCCGCCTCGATATCAAAGCTGACTACACTTTCAACAGCAGCAACCGCCCATGGCTAACAGAAGTTCATCCTGCCAATGCCGATTGGATGTCGCCCGACTCGACCTTCAATGCTCATGCTGTCAATGCCGAAGCGGTATGGTCGGCAGTGAAAGACCGCATATCGTATGCCGTTGCAGCTAAATACAGCTACTTCGGATTAGACAATCGCGAACAGAACTTCCGCACCACCGATGCGCTTGCCAACGGCATGGCTCAGAGCATCTACACCGCAAAAGCTGGAGCTACATACAACTTGAACAGCGTATCCGACTTGTCGGCTCTCGTGGGCGTTGACGTTGTCAACTACAACCATTTCAACTCAATTGAATGGTTGAGCCTCAACGCTGAGCAACCCTTCGTCAGACCCTCAACGCTTATGCCCGGCGATAGCCGCACAATGGCGCTTATCACTTTAGCCCCCTCTTATCGCTACTATCACAAGATTTTCAACGTCAGCGTAGGCTTGAAGGCTCAAGTGGCGACCAACGCAGACAAAGCGTTCAACATTGCGCCCGACATTAAAGCCGAACTGCATCCGTGGGAATATTTCAGAGCTGAGTTGATTATTGACGGAGGACGCCACATCAACCGCCTGTCATCGCTTTACAATATCAACCCCTATATGTCGCCCTCGATGTCGTACCTCTTCTCCGACTGCCCGCTCAACACACAGTTGAGCCTCAAAGGTGGCCCATGGAGAGGTTTTTCGATTGAGATTTTCGGTGGATACAATTTCGCCAACGACTGGTTGATGCCCGAATTTATCGCGACCGATGTAGTGGCATTTATGCCTGTCGACCTTCGTGCATGGAATATTGGTGGCGCAATCGAAGCTAAAATCGGCGACTTATTGACCGCAAAAGCAAAATACACGCTCAATCCCGGCGACTACAACCACGCAAGCTACCTCAACCCCGACCGCGCCAAGCAAGTGGTCGACGTGCAGCTGACTGTGACCCCTATCGACAAACTCGAGATTGTCGGAGGATTTGAATGGCGCCATGGCCGCTCGATTTATGCACACTTGCCAGTGTTAGCGGAGGGCGACTACTCATTTGAGCATCAACAAATCACACTGCGCAACTCCAACAACCTTTCGTTGGGCGCTCGCTATGCAGTGTTCGATTGGCTTTCGGTGTTTGCCAATGTTGAAAACATCATCAACAACCGCGCATACGAGGTGTGGTTGCACCAGCAACAGGGCGTGAAAGGGCTTGTTGGTGTAGCAGTAAAATTCTAATCAAAACAAACCGACAAAACTCGTAACCATAAACCCACTTTTATGAACGACATCTTGGGTCCCCAGCCCAAACCTATATGGACAATACTCGCGACCGTAGCGCTACTGATGATAGTGGTGGCTACGTTCGTGCCAATATTTACGGCATTCTCTACCCCCTACATTGCGCAATCGCGCTGGTTTGCCTGGCTATATGCTGCAGGCGCGCTATTGCTCTTAGTAGCACGACTGTTCTCGCAATACAAGGGCTCGGTTGAGCGTGTTCGCCGCCTCTCACGCATTGAATGTTGGAGCGCAATATTCTTTTGCGTAGGAGCATTTTTTCTTTTCTACGATAAAACATCGGCTCGCGATTGGCTTGCATTCACCCTCGCCGGAGGTGCCATACAGATATTCACATCGATAATGATACCGCTGGCACTACGCAAAGCGATGCGCAACTCCGATAAATAAGACTACGAGCTAAATCATAAACCAACCGATTACTCAGCCGACAGCCATAGCTGCAGGTCGCACTACGATATGAGAATAGACTTTCTGACCGTACTACCCGAAATGTTTGAATCCCCCTTGGGATGTTCAATCCTCAAACGCGCCCAAAACAAAGGGCTTGTGGAATTTGCCGTACACAACCTTCGCGATTATACAACCAACAAGCATCGCAAAGTCGACGACTATCCTTTCGGTGGTGAGGCTGGAATGGTAATGCAGATTGAGCCTATCGACCGTTGCATCTCGGCGCTGAAAGCTGAGCGCGACTACGATGAAGTGATTTTCACCTCGCCCGACGGAGAGATGTTCAACCAGCCTATGGCAAACCAAATGTCGATGTTGGGCAACATCATCATCCTGTGCGGACACTACAAAGGGATTGACTACCGCATTCGCGAGCATTTCATCACTAAAGAAGTATCAATAGGCGACTATGTGCTCACTGGCGGCGAAATTCCTGCAATCATCATAGCCGACGCTATTGTGCGCCTAATCCCTGGCGCTATTGGCGACGAGCAGTCGGCACTCTCCGACTCATTTCAGGACAACCTGTTGGCTCCACCCGTCTACACCCGCCCAGCGGAATACAAGGGGTGGCGTGTGCCCGACATACTCCTATCGGGTCACGAAGCTAAAATCGCACAATGGCGCTACGACCAAGCGCTTGAGCGCACCCGACGCCTTCGCCCCGACCTATTGGACTAACCCCTCGCTTCTATCGGCTGCAAAAGGCGGCAAGATTGCTATCGGCTGCAAAGCCGCGAAAAGGTTGACACGGCAGCAAAAGAACGGCAAGAAGACCGCGAAAAGGCGGTAGAGTGGAGGCAAGAATGGAAAAAGTCGGAGAAAGAGGGTAAACGGCGAGTTTATTGGAATTGACGACTTGATTTTTTCGGTCAATCTCGATTTTTTTCACTAACTTTGCAGTTCGAAAACTCCGGAACGTGAAAACCCGTTTCGGAAGGCGGTTTGCTCGAAGCAGATAAAGCTCTTTTTCGAGATTTTTGGCCGAATATTTAACGATAATAATTGAAACGCTCCAATAATTTTTAGAATAGATGAAAAACGGATCTGTCCAAATGCTTCTGATTATGTTTATGGTTTTCTTCGGCATGATGCTGATGACCAAAGGATGTCAGGAGCCACAAACTGAAGGCACTGACAATCAGTTGCAACAAGAACAAAACTATAGTTCAAACATTATCGACTCAATACGCCCTGCCGACGTTCGCTACGTTGCCGACTTCTTGCGCGAAGCTGGCACGCCCAACGAAAATGGCTCGAAGACGTTCAACTATAAGAACGTGACTTTGAATCTTGAGTCAGACACAGTGGTTACAGGCACTATCGCTGTCAACGATTCTGTGGCAGTGACCTACGACCAGATTGTCAGCAACCAATTCCCCGTATCGCTTTCACTCAACCAGAAGAGCCTTGCTGTCAGCAGCCTTCGCGAAGCAATAGCCAAAGCTCGCGATTTCCAAGGGTTTGCACGCCACTTAGTGCCAGCCGAAGGTACTGATACAGCAGAAGTAACTCTCCGCAACGAAGCACTCTCGCTGAAATTCAATCCCAAAGGTGGTATCATCTCTGAAGCCACTTTGCTGAAATACTATACTTACTTCCCCGAAGCTACCGACCCCGAAAAGGTTGACACGGCTGAGGTGCACGTGTGGCGCGCAACCGACAACGCTCACTACGAATTCACTCTCCGCACAGCTGGCCAGCAGGAAATCTCAACTCGCGACCTCTATTTCACTCCCAAACAGGTGAGCGACAGCGTTGTTGAGATGACCCTCGACCTTCCCAGCGGCGCAAAATGGGGCTACCGCTACACACTCCGCAGCGGCGAGCACTATTTGGTCAATATGGAAGTAATCCAGCACAACGTGGGCGACATCATCCCACCAAGCATGAACACAGCGCAGTTCCGCTGGCACCAGTTGATGCCCCGTCAGGAACTCGGACGCACATTTGAAGAGCGTAATTCAGGCATCTGGTACAAATATGTAGGCGACAGCCCTGAAGGCATCGACGGCACAAAGACCGACTCAGAAAAACTCGACCACAGCGTACGCTGGCTCGCATACAAGAACCAGTTCTTCTCCACCGTAATGATTCCTCACAAACCATTCGACGGCGGTGCTGTAGCTCAAGCTGTTCAGGATGCGAAAATCAATCCTTCGTTCGTGAAAGATATGGACGCTGTGATGATTATGCCTTACGACAACGTATCCGACGTAGCTTGCGGATTCGACATATTCATCGGTCCTAATCTCTATCCATTGCTCTCAAGCATGGACGACCACGTTGCAGGCGACGACGACCTCGACCTCACACGTCTGATTCCTCTCGGCTGGAACTGGCTTCGCTGGATAAATACTATCATCATTATCCCTATCTTCACATTCCTCAGCAAGTTCATCACCAACTACGGTATTATCATCCTCATTCTGACTATCATTATCAAGATATTGCTCTTCCCATTCACATATAAGAGCTATCAGTCGCAAGCTAAGATGAGAATCCTTGCGCCTGAAATCAAAGCAATCAATGAGAAATACCCCGGTCAAGAAAACGCTATGAAGCGCCAGCAAGAGACTATGGCACTCTACTCACGCGCAGGAGCAAGCCCAATGTCGGGCTGTCTGCCAATGCTTCTGCAGATGCCTATTCTTATTGCGATGTTCTCGTTCTTCCCATCATGCATCGAGCTTCGTGGCGAAAGCTTCCTATGGGCCGACAACCTTGCTGCTCCCGACGTGATATTCACTCTGCCATTCTCAATTCCGTTCTATGGTAGCCACGTCAGCTTGTTCTGCTTGCTTATGACCGCGAGCAACATTCTCTACACATACATCAACATGAAGAGCCAACCTACATCGGCCGATATGCCCGGTATGAAATGGATGATGTATCTCATGCCATTGATGTTCCTCTTCTTCTTCAACGACTACGCATCAGCGCTCAGCTACTACTACTTCCTGTCGCTGATACTCACAGTAATCCAAACTTGGGTGTTCCGTCGCTGCATCAACGAGAAGAAACTACGTCAGAAAATGATGGAAAATGCCGCTAAGCCCAAGAAGAAATCAGGCTTTATGGCACGTCTCGAAGAAGCACAGCGCCGTCAGCAAGCAATGCTCCGCGAGCAAGAAAAAGCTAACGCAAAACGCCGCCGCTAATTGCAACTTAGACAGGCTTTTGCAAGCCACACAACATCATAGTCAAGACCAATCACAACTACATAATCGTGAGGTGGACTCGCAACCGCAGGTCCACCTCACTTTTTTCTCAAATCATAGATATATTGCTGTCCAATAAAAACGGAGCAAGAAGACTAACTTCATTACCCACACTAAGGTAGTTGCAGCGGCTGCAGAGGTGAGTGCGCTGGAGCGGCTGCGGAGATGAGGTAGCTGGAGCGGCTGCGGAGATGTGGCTGCGGCAGTGTTAGCAGAGGGGGATTGTGATGGGGATTAAAGGAAGAGGATGAGGAGGGTGAGGGAGAAGAGGAGCATGTTGAGGGCGGTGATGCCTAAGAGGGGGTTGAGGGCTGTGCCTTTGCGTTGCAACAGCGCAATCCAGAGCAATGTGTGTATGGTCAGATAAATAATAGGAGCGACAGCACAATAGATTGGGAGCGTTGAGAATAATGCACCAAGCAACGCCATTGCTACCCAACCGTTGATGAGATAGAGCGCGGATGCGAACGACGCGCCAAAACGCGTGGCAAGGGTGTGTTTGCCAACGGAGCGATCATCGTCAATATCGCGATAGTTGTTCACCAACAAGATGTTAGCGCCCATTAGTCCTATTGCAAGTGAGGCATTAAACACTGTTGCATTGAAAGTTCCTGCCATAAGATAGTAGGTAAAATTGACTGGCACAATGCCAAAGAAAACCACTACCGCAACCTCGCCCAAAGCGTGGCGCGACAATGGATAAGGCCCTGCCGAGTAGGCATATACACCTACCACTACCAAGATGCCAACTATCAAGAGCCACCACGGACCGTAGAATAGCAGTGACAAGCCGAGGCAACACGCCAAAGCGACGGTGACGGCAGTTGCAATGAGCATAGCACGCGGAGTAATATCGCCCTCGGTGACACCTCTGCGTGGTCCAACTCGTCCCGGGCGGTCAAGCCCGTCGCGAAAGTCGAAATACTCGTTAGCAAAGTTTGATGCAATCTGTGCCAATAACGCAAAGAGCAAGCATATCACAGCTGGCACAACCTTAAATGTGCCGCTCCAAAGAGCAAAAGCCCAAGCGGTGATAACTCCGGCAGCTGACACTGGGAGTGTGCGCAATCGCATAGCTTCAATCCAGCATTTCAACATCGTTAGGGATAGTGGTTAGTGATTAGAGGTTAGTGATTAGAGGAGGTCGAGAATTGCATCGGGGGAATGGACTATATGCTCGGCGTAGTAGGCAATCAATTCGCTCTCGGGGCGAAATCCCCAAGTGACGCCAACGCTTTCAACTCCAGCGCGGCGAGCCGTTTCCATATCTACACCGCTATCGCCAACATAGAGCACTTCGGATTTTGGGGTCGGGTGCTCCGAAAGGATACCGAACACAATTGAGGGGTCGGGCTTGACTGGCACATCGGGCAACTGACCTGCAATAGCTACCCAAGGAATATCGGGGAATATACGACGCACAACAATTTCGGCAGCCGACTGGTATTTATTTGAGGCGACGGCAACTGCAATGCCTCGCGCAACAAGCTGTTCGAGCAACTGCTCGATACCCTGATAAGGGCGAGTCATATCGGTGAGATGCTGATCGTAGTATTCAGTAAAATAGCCACGCACCTCAGCAATTTTCGCTTCGGTGCGGTCCTCAACGGGCATCACTCGTTCGATAAGTTTGGTGATGCCATTGCCCACAAAGTGGGGATATGATGAGATGTGATGAGTTGGCATTCCGGCTCGGGTCAGGGCCTGATTTGCAGCCATACCGAGGTCGTCGATAGTGTTGACAAGAGTGCCGTCCAAATCAAATATTACTAACTTTTTCATAATCTTCAAAATAGCTCAACAGAGTAGATAATTGCTCGCCAATCGACATCAGAATGGATAGCCAATCGACAAGTGGAACGTATGGTCGCGGTGCCAATTAGGATGAATTAGCGGCCACGGCTCCTGCCCCTTAGCCGGGTTGTAGGCTTTCATACCGAGGTCGAATCGGAGCAAGAAATAAGTGAAGTCCAGTCGAATTCCGGCGCCATAAGCCAATGCAATCTGCTTGTAGAATTTGTCGAACTGGAACATACCTTCGGGCTGAGTTTCGTAGTTTCGAATAGTCCAAATATTACCAGCATCGACAAACAGCGCGCCTTCGACCACCCAGAAAAGTTTCGCACGATATTCGACGCTTAATTCCAACGAGATGTCGCCACACTGATTGATGAAGTTGGTCACCGAATTGTGGGCATCGAAAGCACCAGGACCGAGCGTGCGCACACCCCAACCACGAACCGAATTTGCGCCACCAGCATAGAAGCGCTTCTCGAATGGCATCATCGTAGAGTTGCCGTAGGGATAACCGATGCCAAAGCCAGCATGCAACGCCAACGAACTGCGGCGAGTGAAATTAAACAGATGAGTCCAATCGGCTTCACCCTTGATGTATTGCGCATATTGCACGCCAAAGACTTTATATGCGCCTTCTCTCTTTTGTTGCCCTATCAGATGCGATATGCCGTAGAGTAAGTTGCCGGCAATTTCGCCCGACAGACGTAGAGTCCAAATTTCGGATTGGAAAGGAGTTGGAAGCAGGCGATTGTTTGACGCAGCACGTCGATTTGTGCGATAGTAGGTGTAGCCCATTCGCATAATCAAGTGGTCCTCGTAGCTATAACGAAGCAGTGGATTGGTCGGCGCAATGTTGTTGATAAAGTCGCTTGTGCTCTTAGGCAGATACACAAGGTTGAGGTCCAACAGGTCGAATGTGTGTCGCCACGTGTTCAGCGGATTGTTCCAACGATATTTCCACGCCAAACCAGAGATGATGCGGGTGTATTCGGGTCGCTCCTGATAGTTCATCGACAAAGCGAATTCGGTGGAAGCTCTAACCTTTCGCTTGAAGCTACCTTTAAGGAATGGAGCCTCGAATTTGGGGAATGTGATACCCACTTCGCCAGCAAATTCGGTGTAGCGGTCGTTGATAAAGCCGTCGAGATTGCCCGACAAACTCTCGTATGAACCGCGGAACTTGGCTGTCAGCATTTCGGCGCCACGCGCAAGATTACGATGCTGATAAGTCAATCCGATACCAAAACCAAGGTCACCCTCGGAGTTTGTGCCCTCAACCTCAAACGATACGCCCTGCTTCTTGGTGCGCGACAGAGTGATGAAGGCGTTGAGAACACCAGTTGAATCATCAATCTCGATTGGCTGCATGACGATGTTGACATATTTCACTACAGGGAGCTGGGTCAACACCTCATAGGTGCGATTCACGTCGGAGTAGCGATAAGGCTCTCCCGGACGAATGAAGCATTTTTCTTCGAGCAACGATGAGCGCAGGTAGTGGTCGTCGCCATAAATGAATGTGAAGCCAGGCATCGACACCGTATCAGGCTCCGACACTTCAGTATGGTCGGGCGATTCGATGATGTAGGTGACATGATTTATCGTATAATGGCGATGAGGCTGCTGCTCTCGGGAATTGACACGCATAGTTAGATTTACCGCCTTGGAGTGGGCTGCAGTATCGGCCACGAACGATATATATTCCTTATTGAACGCATAGTAGCCACAGTCGCGCAAACGCGATGTTATCTGAGTGCGTTCGGTTTCAAGCAAGTCGCGATTGAGATTTGAGCCAGGAGCTACGACAAGTTTGGAGGAATCCTGCATAATCAGCTTGCCTACGGCAGGGTCGGCGAATTCATAGTCGATAGTTTCGATAAAATGCGGTTCGCCTGTGGTGACATTGTACACCAAATCGACTTTCTTTTTGTCGGGGCGTATCACAGAGTCGACAGTGACAGTGGCTGCATTATATCCACGGTTGACAAGCGCAAGATTGAGCTGGTTGACCGATTGCTGAGTTTGCAGCTCATCAAATATCACTGGCTCTTGTCCAATGCTTCGCAGCCAGCGGTTGTACCACTTGGTGGAATCCTGACCCGACAAATTATAAACGCCGAGCGAAAGTTTTGCAAAGCCGAGCACTTTATGATTGGGCTGCTGACGAAGATAATTTACGAGCTGTTTGCCAGTAACCTCCTTGTCGCCATTAATATTGATTTTCACCGAATTGAGCAGATATTTACCTTCGGGCACATGACGAGTGGAGCTACACGCCACAATCAGCAGCGCTGCCACAATCATTATCATACGTCCAAACAACTGTTTCATTTCAGTAAAGTATCTTTTCAATGACTATCTACCCAATTATAACCCACGCAATTGTCGCTGCTCAAAGGCTTCCATTCTGTCGGCCACCTCCGAGGGTATCTCTATGCCTACAGCCGTAGCTGCGTCGAAACCAACGAGAACTGTGCGGGCTACGCACTTCACGTCGCCAGTTTCGGTGTTGACCACACGCTGCTCGACAGTGTAGCTATGCTGCGAAATTGATGTGACCATAGTGCCTACAGCGAGCGGCTCGTCGAAATAGCCCGGCGAATAGAAGCTGCAATTGATGTTGACAATCACTGCTGCCATACCGCCAGCTTCGACACGCGACCCAATGACTTCGGTCATATAGGTGGTTTTACCCAAATCGAGATATGAGAGGTAAGCGCCATTGTTGATATGCCCAAACACATCGATGTCGGCAAAGCGCACTTGCACAGGCAACACGTGTCGGAACTCAGCTGAGGGGGCTGGCACTTTGGGATTGCCACAAGGTGGGAATTTTATTTCTTGAGTTTTAATCATAAATCTTCAGTGTTGTTTGATTCTGAGGCAAAGTCCTATCAATGGATTTGCACTTCGGTTACTATCGGCTCGCCGACAAGTTTATTGATTTCCTCAACGAGCTTTGAGCGGTGGAATGAGAGCTCATTCTTTAGCGCAGCCGACGAAAGATAAACGTGAAGCACCCCATGGTCGACGTAACGGCGATAGGTGTACTTATTGACCCCAGGCCCTACTACCTCAGGCCAAAGATAGCAAGCACGCTGCTCGAGCACCACGGTGCGGTTCTCGCCCGAGAGCATAACTCTGTCGATGAGAGTGCTTATCAGTTCGGGGTCGGTACGTTTCATTTTGCGTCGGGGAGAGGTTGGAAACAACCGGAATCGACGAGCCACAAGCGGCTATCGGCTCCAGTCATTGATATTATTGAATCGAGATGATCGCGGTTGGTGTCGGTGATAAAAATCTGTCCGAAAATGTCGCTATTCACAATGTCGACAATATTGGCAACGCGCGACGAATCGAGTTTGTCGAAAATATCGTCAAGCAGCAGCAATGGTCGCATACCAACGGCTTCACGCATAAACTCATATTGAGCCAAACGCATGGCAATGGTGAAGGTTTTCGACTGTCCTTGTGAGGCGGTGGTGCGCACAGGCATGTCGTCGAGCGTGAGGTCCAAATCGTCGCGATGAGGGCCGACGGTGGTGTGACCGATGATTTCATCGCGTCGGCGATGCTCCTCAAGCAGCTGCTCAAGAGGCAGTCCGGTTGATTCGACCGACGAGCGGTAAATCAAGCTCGGCATCTCTTGAGTGCGAGAAATGTCGCGATAGTGTCGGGCAAAAATCTCGCCGAAACGAGCGATGAGCTCGGCACGAGCATGCGTTATATATTCTGAGGCCATGGCCATAGAGGCTTCTATCGCCGCATACAGGTCAGGGTCGACAACATGGTCGCGCAAAAGTCGGTTGCGCTGTTGCAGAGCGTTGTTGTAGCGAATAAGTCGGTCGAGATAGACTGAATCGGTTTGCGAAATAATCATATCGATAAACCGACGTCGCTCTTCGCTCGGGCCTGTGATAAGGTCCATATCGCGGGGCGAAACAAGCACTGCCGGGAACGCACCTATGTGAGCGCTCAATCGCTGATACTCTTTACCTTGACGCTTGAACGACTTGCGTTTCCCTTCGGCGATACCGAAGAGGATTTCTTCTGACTGACCCTTGCGCATGTACTCACCTCGTAGCATAGCAAAAGTGTCGCCACGACGTATAAGTTTCTGGTCGGGAAGGCCTGAGAAGCTCTTGCAGAAGCTGAGATAGTAGATAGCATCGAGCAGATTGCTCTTGCCCATGCCGTTATGCCCTAACAACGCATTGATGTTGGGGCTAAACTCAAGCTTAGCCTCGGCAATGTTCTTAAAATTATTTATGGTCAGACTATTGAGAATCAACTTTCTAAAAAATTGCTTAAAGTTTCTTGACGAGAATTACTTAAAGTTGTTTTGTAAATTCCACACACTCGGGCAATTCGCTTTCGTAGTGGGTTACAATAATTATCGACATCGGGAAGCGTTGTCGGTCGGACTTAGCACGAGCAGCAAAATGGTTGATGATAGCTCTGACGGCACGCTGGCGTGCGAGGTCGAGCCCATGGAAAGGCTCATCGAGTATCATCAGTCGTGGCTGCTTGATGAAGACTCGAGCGAGCATCACCATTTGCCGTTCGCCACTGGAGAGGGTCGTAAAGTTACGCCCTACGAGGTCCTCAAGGTGCAAGAGGCTTATCCACTTGTCGGCCAGTTCAAGCTGAATTGGCTTGGGAGCTATAAATACGCCAGAAGTGTCGTTCAGACCTTGGGCTATAATTGTGCGCACGTCGCCTGCTGGATGAAAATGGAGCGTACGCTCGGGCGAAATCATTGCAATGCGGCGCTTAATATCCCAAATTGATTCACCAGAGCCGCGACGACGGTCGAACAAAGTGATTCGATTGCTATATCCTTGTGGATTGTCGGCGCAAATCAGGCTCAAGAGCGTTGACTTACCAGAGCCGTTTGGGCCAGATAGCGACCAGTTTTCACAGTCGCGAATCTCCCAATCGACATTGTCGACAATAGTCCGATTACCATAGCGCACAGTGCAACCATCGAGCTTAACGACCGTAGAAATTTGCTCAGGGTCGGGCATCGGTGCTGAAATCGAAGACACATCGACTGCAAAGTCGAACAGGCTCACCAATCGGTTGCGCATACGCAGCATCGAGGGGAATTGTGTGATAGGCTCCCCTATTTTCAGTTTACGCATTGGCACAATACAATCGACAAAGTCGGGCAAATCGTCGGGATTGGCTATCAACAAAATCACAGCCACGCCTTCGTCGGTAAGCGATTTGATAGCCTCGTTGAGCGTTTGTCGTGACTCGGAGTCGAGCCCAATATAAGGATTATCGAGCACGATAGCATCGGCAGGCGTAAGCAATGCGTTAATAATCAGCAGTTTTCGCAATTCACCTGACGAAAGGAAATTAATCTTGTTCGACTCGATGTTTTGAAGATGAAACAGGGTGGTCAGCTTCGCCCACTGCTCGGACTCAACGCCTGCCCCAACAACTTCGGCAACGGTTGGCACCTCATCGTTCATCGTAGCCTCATATCGCTGCTGATAGTATTCGACCTTCATTCCCGAAAGCGAATGAATGTCGGAGAACTCGATTCGGCGCACCTCGATTTTTTCTCCCGAGGGGGTTGACAGCTTATTTGAGCGGAAATTCCAGCCTCGCTCGAGGATATTTCCGAGCGTAGTCTTTCCAGCCCCATTCGGGCCAATTACCACAGTTACGCCTTGTGGAATCGTAATGCGGTAAGGGTTACAGAGTTGCACCCCTGTAAAATCGAGAATTTCACTTTCAAGACAAATTGCTGGTTTCATACCCCAAAGTTACGAAAAAATCGCGTACAATTGAGTGCATTCGTAAAAAAGTGGAAAAATTTAAATAAATATTTGCACAATTCAGAAAACATCCTTAAATTTGCAGCGCAAAAAGCCCAAAGGGGCAAAATGCAATGCTTCAGTAGCTCAGTTGGTTAGAGCACCTGACTGTTAATCAGGGGGTCGTTGGTTCAAGCCCATCCTGAAGCGCCAAACCTAATCATTGTCACATTTAAGCTTCAGTAGCTCAGTTGGTTAGAGCACCTGACTGTTAATCAGGGGGTCGTTGGTTCAAGCCCATCCTGAAGCGCTAAGAGGTCGACGAATTTCGCCGACCTCTTACTTTTTTTGCGCCAAACTGAACTGCATGACTTGCGATGTTGTTGTATTAGCAACTAAACCTTTAATCTTAAATACGTTATGAAAACATGGTGTAAAAGTTTGTGTCTACTTTCGCTGTTAGGCATATCAAATGTTGCCTGTGAAGGCGAAAATCGCGATGTAGACACTTCTACTGTCAGAGAGTTTGACATCGAGCGATTTATGGGGAAATGGTATGAAATTGCGCGCTACGATCATCACTTTGAAAAAGGTATGGACCACGTGGTTGCAAACTATTCATTAATGGAGGACGGCAAAGTAAAAGTAGTGAACCACGGCATCAAAAATGGCAAGCCCAAAGAGATTACCGGAAAAGCCCGCCAGCCAAATCCCGAAGAGTACCCCGGCCGATTGGAAGTGTCGTTTTTCCTCTGGTTTTATTCGCCCTATTGGGTTTTGGAATTGGACGAAAACTACCAATATGCGCTAATAGGCAGCGACACATCAAAGTATCTATGGATAATGAGTCGTACGCCTGAGCTGCCAAAAGCCACATTGGACAAGCTGCTGCAAGAGGCTCAACGTCGTGGGTACGACCTATCGCGGCTAACCTTCGTAAATCAAGGTAAATAAACCGCTGATTTCCGCAAATTTTTGCAAAAAATTAGGCTGCTTAACTATCTTAAGCGGCCTATTTGCATTTTAATGGGGCATAATCGCGAGATTATAACATTTGATAATTAGTTTTAGTGAAAAATAGGAGGTTAATATTTGGTGGGGGTTGTAAATTTTTAGTAACTTCGCAATTAGAATGGCGATTTATGTCAAATCGCCAACGTAAGCATTTATCAACAACCCGATTAGGGACTGAGGAATTACTCTCAAAAGTGTCGCACAGCTGCACTCAACAGTCTCTAACACAACAAAATAAGAATTATTCATCCAATGAAAAAACTTATTATATCTGCAGCAATTGCTACTGCATCGCTGATAGCTACTGCACAGGTGAATTCTCCAGCAAACGATGGTTACTATTCACGCGGTCAACTGATGTATAACGACGGCAACTATGTGGGCTGCATCGACCAAATGTCGCACTTGAAACTACAGCACCCCGAAAAGTCGCAACTCGAAGCAGCGGATTTCTACATCGCAATGTCGTCGGCTCATCTCGGAAAAGCTGATGCCGTCAACCTTCTCAACCAATTTGTCAATCAATACCCCCAGTCGGTACACACCAACGAGGCCATTATCACTATCGGCAACATCCTGCTAGATGCTGAGAACTACGACGAAGCTCTCGAAGCCTACCGTAAAATCGTTGACCCAAGTCTTGACAACGACACCCGTGCCCAACTGCACTACAACATGGCATACTGCCTACTGAAAAAAGGGGAATACAGCGAAGCAACTGCTCTCTATGGAAGCATAACATCCAACAAGAAATATGGCAATGGCGCCAAATTCTATCAAGGCTACATAAACTACATAGAAAAGGACTACAAACGCGCAGCCGAAATGATGCGCGCAGTCAACACTGCCGTTGCACCAGCCAATATGGCGGACTATTACCTCTGTCAGATTTACTATATGCAAGGCGACTACGGCAAAGCATCGACCACCGCTCGCCGTCTGCTTGACAAGGATGTTGCTCCTGAATTTAAAGCTGAGGCTGCTCGCGTGGCTGGCGAATCGCTCTATCATCTTGGCGACGACGCTCAAGCCATTCCACTATTGCGCCGCTACATGGAAGCTACCGACCAGCCGCTTGCATCGGCTCAATATATACTCGGCGTTGCCGACTACCGCTCAGGCGACTACGCAGCAGCAATCTCAAATCTCACCCCAGTATCATCGCTCGACGATGCTATGGGACAGAGTGCCAACCTATTTATCGGTCAGTCGATGATGCAACAACGCAACTATTCGTCGGCTATGATTGCATTTGAAAAAGCGTTCAAAAAGGATTACGACAAGGGTGTACAAGAAACTGCATTCTACAACTATGCCGTAGCCAATACACAGGGAGGCAAGATTCCTTTTGGCAGCTCAGTTACCACATTTGAGGAATTCTTACGCCGATACCCCAACTCGCGCTACGCAACACGCATCCGCGAGTATATCATCACCGGCTATATGACCGACGACAACTATCCTGCTGCACTCGCATCAATCGAAGCTATCAACAACCCTTCGGAAAGCGTGTTGAAAGCCAAGCAACAGGTGCTCTACACTCTCGGTTCTCGCGAACTTGCCGCTGGCGAAGCTGAAAAAGCAATAGGCCACTTGCGCGAAGCAATGAAATTATCATCGCACAACCCACAGACTGCGGCTGAGTCGCAACTATGGCTCGGCGAAGCACTTTATGCTACTGGCAGCTACGATGAAGCCGCCGAAAACTACACTGCATACCTCGCCAACCGCCACGCTGCTGCCGAAAACCGCCCAATAGCAATCTACAATCTCGCTTACGCACGATTCAGCGCACAACGCTACTCGGATGCAGCAACAGAGTTTGCACGTTTCGTCAGCATTTCAAATCAATCGTCGAAAGAAACCGTAGCCGACGCCTACAACCGACTCGCCGACTGCCATTACTACAACTCCGACTTCGGCGCAGCTGCCGACGCTTACAACAAGGCATTCCAAGTAAATCCAGCCACAGGCGACTATGCTCTATACCAAGAAGCGCTCATGAAAGGCTTGCAGCGCGACCATAATGGCAAAATCGCTGGAATGAAAGCTATGATGCAGCGTTTCCCATCTTCGGGACTTACCCCTGCAGCACTGCTTGAAATCGGCGAGAGCTACGACCAACTCAACAATTCTGCGCAAACAATCGACGCCTACCAGCAAGTGGTTGACCGATACCCCGAAACTAAACAGGGCCGCCAAGCTGCATTGCTACTCGCCCTTGCACACCTCAACAGTGGCAACCGCCAACAGGCTATCGACTCATACAAACATCTTATTACCGCAGCTCCAACTTCGGAAGAAGCCAATCAGGCAGCCGAAAATCTCAAGCTCATTATGGCTGAGGACGGCAATCTCACTGAGTATGCCGACTTTATGCAGTCAGTGCCCGGAGCTAAGGCTATCGAGCCAACCGAACTCGACCGCTTGACATTCACTGCCGCTGAGCGCGAATACCTCAACACTGGCGCAACAGCCCGCATCGATGAGTATCTCACTCGATTCCCCGAGGGCGCATCGCGCGCAACAGCCCTTGGCTATGCAATGAAAGGAGCTTCGGCAGCAGGCAACACAGCTGTAGCTACTCGCCACGCAACCGAAATAATCGAAAAATATCCCGACAACGAACTTATTGTCGAAGCGCTCAAAGTGAAAGCTGACGCCGACTATGCTTCAGGAGCTGTCGATGTAGCATTCGAAACTTACAGCCGCCTTGCCGACAAAGCATCGACGCCATATGCTATAAATGAAGCGCGCATAGGTATGCTACGCAGTGCTCGCGAACTCGGCATGCACGACAGCGTTGTCGAAATTGCCGATGCGCTGACAGCATCGTCTACCCTCAGCACCGAACAGCGTTCCGAAGCACGATTCACTCGCGCTTACGCTCGTGCAGCTAAGGGCGAAAAAGAGGCCGCTATTGAAGAATGGTCCGACCTCGCAAAGGATATGACCAACCTCAATGGTACTAAAGCTGCATTCTATATTGCTGAACTGCAGTATCGCGACGGCGACCTCAATTCGGCACGCGAATCGGTCAACAAACTCATCAACTCCGACTCGCCCTACGACTACTGGTATGCTCGTGCTATCATATTGCTTAGCGACATCAACCGCGCCGAAGGCTACGTGTACGAGGCAGACGTTTACCTCACCAACCTACAAGAGAAATATCCCGGCTCTGAAAGCGATATCTTCGCAATGATTGCGCAGCGCCTGAACAAGTAAGCCACAAAACAACCAACTGCTATGACATCATTTCTTATAGCTTTAGCCGTACTGATTGGCGGATATTTCGTCTACGGTGCATTAATGGACCGCATCTTTGGGGTGGACCCGAAGCGCGATATGCCTGCCTACAACCTTCGCGACGGCGTCGACTATATACCTATGCCCACGTGGAAGGTGTTTCTCATACAATTTCTCAACATCGCAGGGCTTGGACCGATTTTCGGTGCTATTATGGGTATCATGTTTGGCCCTGCTGCATTCCTGTGGATAGTGTTGGGCACTATCTTTGCTGGGGCTGTCCACGATTTTCTCTCAGCGATGATTTCATTGCGCTCGGGAGGCAAGTCGCTGCCCGAAATTGTAGGCAACGAACTCGGCAGCGGAGTGAAATTCACTGTCAGAGTCTTGTCGATAGCGCTGCTAATACTTGTGGGAGCAGTGTTTGTGCTCACACCAGCCGACTTGCTGCAAGGAATGACGCCCGACTTTATGACTCGCGAAGTGTGGATTGCTATTATATTCATCTACTACATCGCCGCTTCAATACTCCCAATCGACAAAATCATTGGTAATTTCTACCCAGTGTTTGGTTTCGCACTACTATTTATGGCAGTGGGGCTTTTGTGCGTACTGCTCTTTGGTGGCGTAACCATTCCTGACGGCTTCAGCGACGGCTTAGCATCGCGCTACAGCGACGAGTCGCATCCTATATTCCCGATGCTATTCGTGTCGGTGGCATGCGGTGCACTCTCTGGATTCCATGCCACACAATCGCCAATGATGGTGCGATGCCTTAAAAATGAACGACTTGCACGACCCGTATTCTACGGCGCTATGGTAGCCGAAGGACTTGTTGCTCTGATATGGGCAGCTGCAGCTATCGCATTCACTGGCGGATACGACGAGCTCCACACATATATGCAGACCCACACTACGGCCGACGCTGTGCGCAATATACCTAACGCATGGCTTGGAGCTGCGGGGGGCATCCTTGCAGTGCTCGGAGTGATTGTAGCACCGATTACTACAGGCGATACGGCACTACGCTCAGCACGCCTATCAATTGCCGACATCATTGGCTACGACCAACGCCCCATAAGCAAACGCCTGCTGCTTACGCTCCCTATCTTCGGACTTTGCTTCTTCTTGATGATGATTGATTTCGAAGTGCTTTGGCGCTACTTTGCATGGGTAAACCAAACTCTTGCCGTATTCACACTTTGGGCTATTACTGTCTATTTGGCTCGTCACCGCAAAGCATATATCGTAACGCTGCTACCAGCACTGTTTATGACCGCGGTGTCGGTAACATACTTGCTATTTGCGCCTGAGGGATTCCAACTTAATCACACTCTGTCGGTTGGCATCGGCGTAGCTGTCAGCACACTGCTACTGCTGCTATTCTTGCGCTACTTGCATCTGCTGCGTCTCCCCAACTCGCCAATCAAGACAACCGACCTCCCCTACCCTCCAATCAAAGCATCCACCCCCAAAGCCGAGCAATAAACTGCTGTAAAGTAGATGTTCCTAATACAGCAGTTTGCGTTTCAAGCCAATAGTTTGACCTGTCTGCATCGGTATCACATACTCAAATATGCGAGGCACAATCGGATATTGCGGAGCTGCCAATTCATCCGACACTATCGGTTGTTTTACTCGAAGTGATTCGCACAAGGGTGTTTGCGCGACTGGCATCGCCTCTCTCAAAATTGTAGTTTTACCATTTGCAGGATTAACTGCGACTAACGGCACATAAGAGCGCACACGCAAAGTACCGCCACGTGTAGCAGTAATAGTTGCCGACGTGAGCTGTTTGTTGTTCCATTTCATTTCATCTACTACGAATCCGCCACGAGCCCTAAGCCCGGAGATACTGCCATTAGCCCATTCCGAGGGTAATGCTGGGAGCAGATGCACGACGCCACCATGGCTCTGCATAAGCATTTCAGCCACGCCAGCCGTGTAGCCAAAATTCCCGTCGATTTGGAATGGTGGGTGTGCATCAAAGAGATTGGGATATGTTCTACCCTCTGGATA
>JAGBWK010000067.1 GCA_017629835.1 Muribaculaceae bacterium
AGCGATTTCATTATCGAATGATGCAGAAACGTCTCGGGGTCTTCAACCATAATGATTGAATTCTTGTCGGCAAACAGCACCGACGCTAAGAGATAGAACACCGCCTTCTCGCCGTCGCTCAAACGCAGAGGAGAATAGGGCTGACAATCGGCACCACCCGATATGGAGATATTGCCTGAATTGCGTAGCATCTTATTGTGGGGAAATATTCGCTCCCACTGCTCCTGCACGATGTCGAGTTTGGTTGTGGGCAATGGTCCGCGATTCCCTTTGCGCTGCTTGTAAGTGAGCACGTTGACAAACTCCTCTTGAATGAGCAGATAGATCAAGCGTTCAAATTCTGTCGCGATATTTTCAACACGATAGGCCGATTGCGACTGATATTTATTGTATATCTGAGTGATACTATTGTCGCCAAGCTGCCTATCCTCGGGTGTGATAAAAATAGCTTTCAGCGTCGACAGTCGGAACACTTTTCCTTGATATTTCCGGCTAATCTCGTCGCCAAAGCGGCTCTTACCAGCGCCATTGGCTCCAATCACAACAAGAGTATGAAGGTCCTGCACATATTGCGCATCCTTTGCGTCAATCCTTTTAGGTAATTCGATTTTCACGATATTAATTTTGAAAATTTCGATTTCCCAAATATACGCATTTTTATTTGTAACGAATAAAAATCGCCCGATTTTATTAATTTTGAATATATAAATTCTTAAATTTGTGCATTAATTCATTATGAAGATTAGTAGATTAACTAATTTCTGTTCAATAGTTTCTGTAATTTCTCATCGCATATATGTTTAAATCAATGCTTATCGTCGGACTGGGCGGCTTTATCGGCTCATGCGGACGATTTTTGGTTGGAAAATGGGCTTGCCAACTCTACCATGGGCCATTCCCCTTGGGCACATTCCTCGTCAACATAGTCGGATGCTTCATTTTAGGCATCCTTTTCGGGCTGTTGGAACGGACAAACCTATTGTCGTCGAACGAATGTCTGTTTCTAATAACAGGCTTTTGCGGTGGATTTACGACCTTCTCAACCTTCTCCAACGAAACGTGGGTGATGATTCAAAAAGGTGAATGGATAACTTTTGCTTTATACCTCACGCTGAGCATCATCTGCGGAATATTGTGCGTATGGGCAGGGCGCGCGATTATTCGATAACGCAATCTGATTGATTCTGCCAAATTTTGCAATCACCTATAGCAAAAATTTGCTACCTTTGTAGTCGTAACGCTTTATAAACAACCATTTTTACGGTACAACATATCAAATGGATTTTAGTTTTGAAATTCTACCACCGCTCAAAGGCAACAGCATCTACAAAGTGTTCTCTGTAGTCGACCGCTTGCGCCAATTCAATCCTAAGCAAATCAACATCACATCGCACCATAGCGAATATATCTATCGCGAGCAACCCGACGGCTCGCTGCGACGCGTAAGCACCCTCAAACGCCCCGGCACTGTGGCCGTTGCTGCCGCCATTCAAAATCGCTACGGCATACAAGCCGTGCCCCACATTATATGCCGCGGCTTCTCCAAAGAGGAGACAGAATACGCTCTACTCGACTTAAACTTCCTGGGCATCACTAATCTATTCCTCATCCGAGGCGATAGCAAAGGGGTAATTACCCCTACCGACCAAAGCCAGATTTACAACGACCACGCCACCGACCTTCAGCAGCAAGTCAACCTGTTCAATCGTGGCATTGGTCTCGACGATATGCGCATCGAAGGAATCGAAACCCCATTCTCTTACGGAATGGCTTGCTACCCCGAGAAGCATGAAGAAGCGCCAAATTTAGCATCCGACTTGCGCTACGCCAAGCAGAAAGTCGATGCAGGAGCATCATACCTTGTCACTCAGATGTTTTTCGACAACCAAAAATATTTCGATTTCGTTGAACAAGCACGCTCTATAGGCATCAACGTCCCCATAATTCCGGGCATCAAGCCATTGGGACGGCTGAGCCAATTGAACGTAATACCGAAGGTGTTCCATTGCGACCTTCCCGAAGCGCTCACCAACGAATTGGAGAAATGCACAACCGATGAGCAGGTGCGTCAAATAGGTATCGAATGGGCTATCGCACAGTGCCGCGAACTGCGCGATGCAGGTGTGCCCGGCATACATTTCTACACTTATATGGCATCGGAGAGCGTTGAAAAAGTGGCACGCGAAATCTATTGACAATGACACTGCTCCACGACAATCGCATACTACTGCTCGACGGTGCAATGGGCACAGAAATCATGCGCCACGCACTATCCGAAGCCGACTTTCGCGGCTCGCGATTTGCATCTCATCGAGTAGCGCTCAAAGGCAACAACGACATCCTTTGCCTTACTCGTCCCGACATTATTGCAGAGATTCACAACAGCTACTTGCGCGCTGGAGCCGACATCATTGAGACCTGCTCGTTCAATTCGCAAGCAATTTCGCAGCACGACTACGACATCAGCCCAGAGCTGATTCCAGAACTAAACCTCGAAGCTGCTCTAATAGCTCGCAAAGTTGCCGACCATTGGAGCACCATTACCCCACATCAGCCGCGCTACGTTGCTGGTAGCGTTGGGCCCACATCGAAAATGATTACAATGGGTGGTATTAGCTACGACGAGCTTCATACTGCCTACAAGCAACAAATGCAAGCCTTGATTCGAGGTGGCGTTGACATCCTGCTAATCGAAACTTGCATCGACACCCTCAACGCCAAATGCGCTATCCACGCCGCTCTCGACGCCATGGATGCAGAGTGCCGACAGGTGCCTATTATGGTATCTCTCACCATAGCCGACAGCGGAGGTCACCTATTATCCGGCTCCACTATCGAAGGATTCGTTGCTGCGATAAGCCACGCTCCGCTCATGAGCATCGGCATCAACTGCTCGCTTGGCGCTGACGGACTCCTACCCCACTTGCGCTCACTTGCTGCCTGTTGCCCTGTGGCTGTAAGCGTTCATCCCAACGCTGGACTGCCCGACAAACTTGGCCGATACCTCGACACGCCCGAGATTATGTGCAACCACATCCGCCATTATCTCGACGCCAAATTAGTCAACATCGTAGGGGGTTGTTGCGGCACAACTCCAGAGCATATTGCAGCCTTGCGGTCGCTCATCAACAGCTACCAAACTGGCCGCAAAGCCCCTCAAGCAACCGACCGACTCACCTTAGCCGGCACCGAACCAATGCAAATCCCTGCCGGCACATTCATCAATGTTGGCGAGCGTTGCAACGTGGCTGGCTCTCGCAAATTTCTTCGCCTTATATCATCTGGGGCCTACGACGAGGCTCTTGACATCGCTCGCAAGCAGGTTGAGGACGGCGCTATGATTATCGACATCAATATGGACGACGCCATGCTCGACTCTTCGGCTTGCATGCAACGCTTCCTGCGACTGATTGGCGAAGACCCGACTACGGCTCGCGTTCCCATAATGGTCGACTCCTCACGCTGGGACGTAATCGAGCAAGCATTGAAGGTGATTCAGGGAAAAGCTATCGTCAACTCACTATCGCTCAAAGAGGGCGAAGCGATGTTCGTTGAGCGCGCCCGCAAAATCAAACGCTACGGTGCAGCCATTGTGGTTATGGCTTTCGACGAGCAGGGGCAAGCAACTACTTATGAGCGCCGCATCGAGATATGCCGCCGTTCTTACAAATTGCTGACCCAGCAGGCTGGCATCAACCCTTCCGACATAATTTTCGACCCAAATATCCTGACCGTCGGCACTGGCATTGCCGAACATGCCGACTACGCCTTAGACTTCATCAAAGCATCGCAATGGATTCGTCAGAACCTGCACGGAGCAGGCGTCAGTGGTGGTGTCAGCAACCTCTCATTTGCATTCCGAGGCAATAACTACTTGCGCGAAGCGATGCACGCAGTGTTCCTCTACCACGCAATAAGTCGCGGCGGGATGACTATGGCTATTCTCAACCCTGCAACAGCTGTCGCCTACGATGAAATCCCCGACGAGCTGCGCACCGCAATTGAGGACCTACTATTCAACAAACGCACTGCCGAGGCGACCGAACGGCTAACTGAATTAGCATCGGTTTACACCTCCAACAATAGCTCATCGAGCAATACTGCGACCGAAACATCTGCCAACGAACAAAACCATGCAAGCGCATCGGAGCGAATCTTTCAAGCACTGATTAAAGGCTCAACCGCTACTCTCGAAGCGGACTTAAACGAAGCTATCGCCGAGGGATTTAGTCCTATGGAAATAATCTCCGGGCCGCTTATGGCTGGAATGGACCGCGTAGGCGAGCTATTCGGTCAAG
>JAGBWK010000068.1 GCA_017629835.1 Muribaculaceae bacterium
ATGTGTAAATGTTCCCGATATTACAATGGACTTACCCTCAAGTCGGTTTGTTCGATTAATCGACTCGTCTACCGCAATTGCCATTTGTAATCCCGCATTACGCAATCGCTCAACGACTGTTTGATTTGTTGCGTCAGCAAAGAAATCGATTATCGATTTAGAGATATTTGGGCCAACATCCTCAATCGATTCGAGCTCGACATTCGTCATCGCCATGAGTCGGTCGATATCGCCAACAGCTCGTGCTATCTTGCGCGCCCCAGTTTCACCAACGTATGGTATTGAGAGTGCAAAAAGAACACGCTCAAACGGTACTTTCTTTGAAGCCTCTATTCCAGCGAGGATTTTTTCGGCTATTTTATCGCCAGTTTTATATAGCGACTTAATTTGGTCGGCGGTTAAGTCGTAGATGTCGGCTACATTTTTAATATATCCAGCGTTGTACAGATCTGCGACCATTTCCTCGCCTATTCCGTCGATATTCATCATACGACGACCAACAAAATGCTCTATTCTACCTTGAATCTGAGGGGAACAGCCATATTTATTAGGACAAGTCCAAGCTGCTTCACCCGGGACTTTGACGAGCTCTGTTCCGCACGAAGGGCAGTGAGTAACAAACTTAATGGGCGTTGCATCTGGCTGACGTTGCTCAACCTCAACGCCTGTAATTTTAGGGATAATCTCGCCACCTTTTTCAACAAAAAGCATATCATGCTCATAGATGTCGAGATTGCGAATAATATCTTCGTTGTGCAACGATGCTCGCTTAACAATTGTACCCGATAGCAATACTGGTTCGAGGTTAGCGACCGGAGTAATGACTCCCGAACGTCCAACCTCAAAAGTAACGTATCGGAGTTTGGTTAAGGCGCGCTCAGCTTTGAATTTATATGCGATAGCCCAACGAGGCGATTTGGCTGTGTAACCGAGATTTAATTGCTGACGAAGCGAGTTGACTTTGAATACAAGACCATCGGTAGCCACAGGCAATTGCTTGCGGGCAGTGTCCCAATATTCTATATATTTATCGACTTCCTCGATGCTATTCAATCGAGTCATTACGTCCGACACCTTGAAGCCCCAATTGCGAGCCTCAATCATATTGTCATAGTGATTGTCGTGAGGTAGATTTTCGCTCAATAAATAATAGAAATAAGCATCGAGTCCGCGGCTCGCTACAACCGAAGGGCTTTGCATTTTGAGTGTGCCCGAAGCAGCATTTCGAGGGTTGGCAAACAATGGCTCCTCGTTATTGGCACGCTCGGCATTGAGGCGCTCAAACTGCTCCCATGGCAGTACAATCTCTCCACGTATTTCAAATTTATCTGGCCAACCATTCCCCTTGAGTTGTAGAGGTATTGAACGAATAGTCTTTACATTTTCAGTCACATCATCCCCTTTTTCACCATCGCCACGGGTCACGGCTCTCACCAATCGCCCATTTTCGTAAATAAGCGATATCGAAGTGCCGTCAAATTTCATTTCGCCAACGATAGCGAACGACTCGCCCAACAACGAATTACGCACTCGCGTAAAGAAATCGTCAACCTCACCAATAGAATATGTATTCGACAGCGAGAGCATTGGATAAATATGGTTGACTTGCTTAAAACCTTGCGTCAAGTCGCTACCAACACGATGAGTTGGCGAAAGTGGGTCATCATATTCGGGATACGCCGCTTCTAACGCTTCAAGCTCCTTCATCAGCTGGTCAAACTCATAGTCGGAGACTGTGGGTTGATTCAGTACGTAATATTTGTAGTTGTAATCATTGAGTAGATCACGTAATTGCTGAATGCGAAATAGTGGAATTTCCATGCCGTAAGAATTTATTGAAACGCTAAAAGCAGTGCTGCAAATTTAGAGAGTTTTAAACTACAAAGTTACGAAATAGTAACTTAAATAGGAATAAGAATTACGGAAGAAGGTTGTTATCAAATGTTAAAATCGAAATATCACGAATTTATGTGTTAAGAATGCAGATTTTTTCTAAAAATTGCATTTAAGTATTACACTGATTAGCGTAATTTTTTTTAACTTTGCAAAGTTTTAAATTCACATATAGCTATGCGCGAAACAAGACGAGCCACCTTGATACTTGAAGATGGCACCACGTTTGTAGGAAAATCATTTGGCCACGAATCATCTACATCGGGCGAAGTGGTTTTCAACACTGCAATGACAGGTTATCCTGAGAGTTTAACTGACCCCTCATGCGAAGGTCAGATTTTAGTAACCACCTATCCTATTCTTGGTAATTACGGTGTACCCCCACATCTTGAAAAGGATACAATCAGCGAATTTTACGAATCGAATCGAATCCATGCTCGAGCCATTATAGCTCAAGATTATTCATGGGAGCATAGCCACTGGCAAGCTGACCGTTCGCTGTCGGAATGGTTGATTGAAGAGGGCGTTCCTGCAATATACGGAATTGACACTCGCGCATTGACAAAGCATCTTCGCGAAAACGGCTCAATGCTTGGCAAAATAGTAATCGAAGGCACTGAAGAGGTTGATTTCTACAATCCCAATTCTGAAAACCTCGTTGCTAAAACCAGCTGCAAAGAAGTTGAAATACACGGAGATGGCGCAAAAACAGTGGTACTTGTTGACTGCGGAACTCAGCACAACATCATCCGCGGATTGACTAAGCGAGGCCTTAAGGTAGTTCGTGTGCCCTGGGATTACGACTTCACTACCGAATCATACGACGGCCTTATCATTTCAAATGGTCCGGGCAATCCTGCAATGGCTGAAGCAACTGTGCTCAACATACGCAAAGCATTAGAAATAGGCAAACCAATTTGTGGTATTTGCATGGGTAATCACCTTCTTGCTATGGCTGCTGGAGCTAAAACCTACAAACTCAAATATGGCCACCATAGCCACAACCAACCTGTACGTCGAATTGGCACAAACAATTGCTATATAACCTCACAAAACCACGGTTATGCAATTGACATCACTACCCTACCTGAAGATTGGGAGCCAATGTTTGAGAATATGAACGACGGCACGAACGAAGGCATTCGCCACAAGACTAAGCCATACTTCTCAACCCAATTTCACCCCGACGACACAGACTACTTACTCGATGAGTTTATCGCTATGATTTAATAGCCAAAACGAGAAGATAAGATAATAATGACTTTTCACCCAGACAATATAATGACCAACGTATCATTTAAAAAAGTACTGCTACTTGGCAGCGGTGCGCTCAAAATCGGAGAGGCTGGCGAATTTGACTACTCAGGCTCACAAGCTATTAAAGCAATGAAAGAGGAAGGCATCGAAACCGTCCTCATCAACCCCAATATTGCAACCGTACAAACTTCGGAAGGTTTTGCCGACAAAATCTACTTTTTGCCTGTAACTCCATTCTTCGTTGAAAAAGTTATTGAGAAAGAGCGTCCCGATGGCATCCTATTGGCATTTGGTGGCCAAACAGCTCTTAATTGCGGTGTAACACTTCATGAAAGTGGCATCCTCGAAAAATATGGCATCAGAGTACTTGGCACACCAGTACAAGCCATTATGGACACCGAAGACCGTGAGTTGTTTATCCACAAACTCGACGAAATCGATGTCAAAACAATAAAGAGCGAAGCTGTAGAATCGGTCGACGCTGCGCTGAGAGCTGCACGCGAACTCGGATTTCCAGTTATCGTACGCGCTGCGTATGCACTTGGCGGTCTTGGTTCAGGATTCTGTGACGACGAAAAAGAGCTCATCGAACTCACCGAAAAAGCACTGTCGTTCTCACCTCAAGTTTTGGTTGAAAAATCACTGAAAGGTTGGAAAGAAATTGAATTCGAAGTTGTACGCGACCGCTACGACAACTGTATCACAGTTTGTAGCATGGAAAACTTCGACCCACTTGGCATCCACACTGGCGAAAGTATCGTTGTAGCGCCCTCACAAACATTGTCGAACGACGACGTACAATTCTTGCGCAAATTAGCGATAAAAATGGTGCGCCACATCGGCATCGTCGGCGAATGTAACGTACAATATGCCTACGACCCACAATCAATGGATTATAGAGTAATTGAGGTAAACGCTCGCCTTAGCCGCTCATCAGCTCTTGCATCAAAAGCAACTGGTTATCCATTGGCATTCGTTGCAGCAAAAATCGGTCTCGGATACGGACTATTCGAACTCAAAAATTCTGTAACGAAAGACACTCCAGCATATTTCGAGCCCTCAATCGACTATATCGTTGTTAAACTCCCACGTTGGGACCTCGGCAAATTCCATGGCGTACGCCGCGAAATCGGCTCATCAATGAAATCAGTTGGTGAGGTAATGTCAATCGGTCGTACATTTGAAGAAGCTATACAAAAAGGTCTTCGTATGATTGGCCAAGGCATGCATGGTTTCGTAGGAAATCACGACCTCAAAATTGCCGACATCGACAAATCGCTCAGAGAGCCCACCGACAAACGTATCTTCGTCATTGCCAAAGCTCTACGCAGCGGATACACAATTGAAGATATATACAACCTTACAAAAATCGACCGCTGGTTCTTATATCGCCTACAAAACCTCATCAATACAGAGATTGAACTTGAAGGCTACAACGAAATCACTGACGTCCCAGTAGAATTGCTCCGCACAGCAAAAGAACAAGGCTTCAGCGACTTCCAAATCGCTAAGGCTGTATTGAAGGACAGACCTCAATCTGGTGCTGAAGGCAACAGCATCGTTCGCGAATATCGCAAGAGCCTTGGCATCCTGCCTGTGGTCAAACAAATCGATACACTCGCAGCTGAATATCCAGCACAAACCAACTACCTATACCTCACATACAACGGCACCACAAACGACGTTGAATACACTGGCGACCACCGCTCAATTGTAGTATTAGGCTCAGGCGCCTACCGTATCGGTAGCTCAGTTGAATTCGACTGGTGTTCAGTAAATGCATTGATGACCGTCAAACGTGAAGGTTGGCGCTCGGTTATGATTAACTATAACCCCGAGACCGTATCAACCGATTACGATATGTGCGACCGTCTCTATTTCGACGAGTTGACATTCGAACGCGTAATGGACATCATCGAACTCGAACAACCTCACGGCGCAATCCTCTCTGTAGGTGGTCAGATTCCAAACAACTTAGCAACTCGCCTTGATGCTGAAGGAGTTAATATCCTCGGAACGAGCGCTAAATGTATCGACAACGCCGAAGACCGTCACAAATTCTCTGCAATGCTCGACACACTCGGTATCGACCAGCCACGTTGGAAAGAGTTGACAAGCTTCGACGATATCCGCAAGTTCATCGACCAAGTTGGATTCCCCGTACTCGTGCGTCCAAGCTACGTACTTTCAGGCGCAGCAATGAACGTTTGCTCCAACGAAGAAGAGCTCGAAAGATTCCTTCGCCTTGCAGCAAACGTGTCGAAGCAACACCCTGTCGTTGTAACTGAATTCATTCAAAATGCAAAAGAGATTGAAATGGATGCAGTGGCTGCTAAGGGCGAAATCAAAGCATACGCAATCTCAGAACATATTGAATTTGCAGGCGTTCACTCAGGCGACGCAACGATCCAATTCCCACCACAGAAACTCTATGTTGAAACGATGCGACGCATCAAGAAGATTTCAGCACAGATTGCTAAAGCGCTTGAAATCACTGGCCCATTCAACATCCAATTCCTCGCCAAGAACAACGACATCAAGGTCATCGAATGTAACCTCCGCGCATCACGAAGCTTCCCATTCGTATCAAAAGTTTCGAAAATCAACTTCATTGACCTTGCAACTCGTGCTATGCTTGGCCAAGAAATTGAGAAACCCAACAAGAGCGCATTTGACCTTGACTACGTTGGTATCAAGGCTTCACAATTCTCATTCTCTCGCTTGCAGGGCGCTGACCCAGTTCTTGGCGTAGATATGTCATCAACTGGCGAAGTCGGATGTCTCGGCGTTGACTCTACTGAAGCGATTCTTAAATCAATGCTTTCTGTTGGCTACCGCGTTCCTAAGAATAGCGTATTGATGTCGACTGGCTCAGCTCGCTCAAAAGCTGATATGCTCGAAGCTGCTCAGATGCTCCACAAACAAGGGTTCACTATCTACGCAACCGAAGGCACCGCACGTTATCTTGAAGAAAATGCTATTCCTGTGATTCGTGTCTACTGGCCCTCTCAGCCCGACATGGAGCCACAAGCATTAAAACTGCTTCACGACAAACAGATTGACTTGGTGGTAAACATTCCCAAGAACCTTTCATCAACTGAATTGTCAAACGGCTACAAGATTCGTCGTGCAGCAATCGACCTTAACATTCCATTGCTTACAAATGCTCGTCTTGCTTCAGCATTTATCAATGCGTTCACTACCCTATCGGTCGACGACATCGAAATCAAAACCTGGGATGAATATTAATCCCAGTGGTAACTATACAAAGAATGCCGGGCACATCGCTCGGCATTCTTTATTTTTTCTACGACCTATATATATTAATGTGTAGAATCTCGAAGAGCCATTGTCAGCATAACAATCGCTGCTGTTGTTGCCCTCTCAATTACACGCTCGCGAGTACCAGGGAATCGC
Organism: Muribaculaceae bacterium; assembly: GCA_017629835.1. Lineage (GTDB taxonomy): Bacteria > Bacteroidota > Bacteroidia > Bacteroidales > Muribaculaceae > JAGBWK01. Next base: position 6,568 of record JAGBWK010000068.1, read on the forward strand.
ATTGTTTTTGCAATAACGCGTGTTTCGCCCTCGAATGGATATGCTACTGAGATACAAACTGTACCGACTGGTTTTGTGGGTGTACCACCCGACGGTCCTGCAATGCCTGATGTAGCTATAGCGCAGTCAGTTGCAATTGCTTTTGTTGCTCCGATAGCCATCTGTGCTACTACGGGCTCACTAACAACGCCATAGGCATCTATCAACGAAGCATCAACACCAAGCAATTTGATTTTGACATCATTGAAATAAGACACTACACTACCCATATAGACATCTGAGCATCCTGCTATAGAGGTAACAGTGTGTGCTATATTTCCGCCAGTACAGCTTTCTGCAGTTGACAAAGTTAATCCTTTTGAGCGCAATTCTGACAGAAGCGCTTCTACTGGCGTTATATCTGATTTTGCTAACACCTTTCCGGGAAACATTGAAATCAGCTGAGTATGGTAGCTGTCAAGTAATTCTTCAAGATACACTGAATCGCTATGTTTGCCGTCAAGTCTGAGTCGGATCATTCCCATTTTAGGCAAATACGCCAGATGCAAACAATCGGGCAATTCGCGTTCCCATTCATCAAGTGCTTCAGCTGCATCCGACTCGGTAATGCCTGTAAGTATCACACATCGGTGGCCAATATATGTATCGGTTGAAAATTTAGCAAGAAGTTGTGGGAAAACAGCCTGTTCAAACATCTGAACACATTCAAACGGCACGCCGGGCAATGACACAAGGATTTTCCCATCGTTCTCAAACCAAAGGATAGGTGCAGTACCAACCTTATTTTGAATAACGCGACACGAAGTTGGCACCATTGCTTGCGACTCGGTCAGGGCATTTAATTTGAGTCCTCGTTTTTGGAAAATATCTTTTACATTATCTAATACGTCATTATCGAAACGCAATTCTCCGCCAAATATATCGAGCAAAACCTGCTTCGTAATGTCGTCTTTCGTCGGTCCAAGTCCGCCTGTAGTAACAACTATGTCTGTTTGAGTAAAGGCCGTATCAATAGCACTACGTATTGACTGGCTATTATCGCCGACAACAGTTACGCTATCAACCGACCACCCATGTGGCTCAATAATACGAGCAATCGCACCTGAATTCGTGTCAGTAACTTGCCCAATTAGCAGTTCATCTCCGATTGCAACTATCGACAGTTTCATAGCGTAATTACAAATATAATGTTACACCTCAACACGTGCAAATGGAGCTGCGTCGTAAGCGCAAAATTTCTTGTCAAGGAATTTATAATAGCCTGCAATTGCAACCATTGCAGCGTTATCAGTTGTAAAGACTCGTTCAGGGATAAACGCTTGCAAATTGTGTCGTTTACAATATTCTGCCACAGCATTTCTTACACCTGAATTAGCGGAAACGCCACCGCCTATAGCGATAATCTTTACTCCAGTTTGCTTCACAGCCTTATCGAGCTTATCAATAAGGATATCAATAATGGTAGCTTGCAGTGAAGCGGCAAGGTCGTCGATATTTTTCTCAACAAAATCTGGGTCGAACTTAACATTATCGCGAATTGTATACATAAATGATGTCTTCAAGCCACTGAAGCTATAATCAAGACCAGGTATATGAGGTTTAGCAAATTTGAAACGCTTAGGATCACCTTGAGAAGCATGGCGGTCGATATGCGGACCACCGGGATAAGGCAGCCCCATCACTTTGGCACATTTATCGAAGGCCTCACCAGCCGCATCATCTATTGTGCGGCCAAGTATTTCCATATCGTTATAATTCCGCACTAATACAATCTGTGAATTTCCTCCCGAAATTAAAAGGCAAAGGAACGGATATTCTGGCACAATATCAGTTGGCTCACGACGTATGAAATGAGAAAGCACATGCCCATGTAAATGATTAACATCTACGATAGGAATACGTAAGCCTAACGACATACCCTTGGCAAAACTTGTACCTACAAGCAATGAGCCCAACAAACCTGGGCCTCGAGTAAATGCAATCGCATCGAGATCAGAAGCCTTAATACCAGCACGTTTTAATGCTGTATCTACTACAGGGACTATATTCTGCTGATGCGCACGAGAGGCAAGTTCTGGAACAACGCCGCCATATTCTTCATGCACATTTTGCGAAGCGATAACATTAGATAGCAACAATCCATCGCGAATAACAGCTGCTGATGTATCGTCGCATGATGATTCTATGCCAAGTATAGTAATGCTCATAATAAGGGCACTATAATTTGAATTAGTCTATTGATGTATTGAACGAATTTTTCAATGCAAAATTAGTTATTTTCATGGAATTATCACTACTTTTGCATTAATGAAATTCAACGACAAAATATCAATTATTGTACCCGCCTACAATGTAGAGCGATACGTCAACGATTGCCTTGAAAGCATAGCGAAACAAACATATAGCAATCTTGAGGTTATTGTCGTAAACGACGGCTCAACCGATTCTACTCGCACGATAATAGAGAATTTTATCAGCAACGACAATCGCTTTACACTTAAGTCGATAGATAACAGTGGCCCATCAGCTGCAAGAAACACGGGCATATCATTAGCCACTGGAGATTGGTATCTATTTGTCGACTCTGATGACCTACTACCAGCCAATGCGATTGAAACGCTAGTAGACGTAATTGATTATCACCAAAACAAGAATAAGATAATCCTTGACGTTGTATGCGGTTCATTAGATAGATTTGTGGATGAGCCCACTAAAACAAACCGCCCAAGTGTATCGCACCTAATTTCAGGCAAAGATGCTACATTAAACATATTATATCAAACAGAAAGCACACTCAACACATCAGCGTGGGGTAAACTCTTTAATGCAAAGTTGTGGCAAAACGTATCATTTCCTATTGGTAAATTATATGAAGACCTCGAAACAATTCCTCAAATTATCAAGGATGTTGACATCGTAGCGACAACCGAAGCAATTGTTTACCATTATAGAATTACAGAAGGGAGCATCCTGTCGACGATGACTCCTAAGCGATTTGACGTGCTCGATGCTACGCAAAATCTAATTGATTCATTTACATTCGACAAAGAATTGAAACGTGCAGCTGAGGACCGCCAACTGAGCGCGGCATTCAATATGCTTATGCTTATGGGTAAATCGGGGTTTAACGAAGAAAAAGCGACGGAACGATGTGCTGAAATCATCCGAAAATATCGCTATAGTTCTTTGATTGACAATAAAGTTCGCCTAAAAAATAAAGCCGGAATCCTACTGAGTTATCTCATCGGAATCCGACCTTTTAAGAGCAAATTTATTGGTAATTTATTTCTTAGTCGTTAGCATTTTTTACAATTTAGGCTAATTCGCAAATTAGTGTTGCTGAAGTTGACTCAACAACTTTCACTTTTACGAAATCTCCTATGCGGTAATTACCACGAGGGAAAACTGCTGTCTTATTTTGCGATGTACGGCCTACAAGCTGGTCGGTTGAACGCTTAGAAACACCTTCCACCAACACTTCAAATTCTTTACCAACATCACGTCGGTTAGACTCTGCCGATAGTTCATTCTGCAAAGCAATCATTCTATTAAGACGCTCTATCTTCACATCCTCTGCTATATTGTCGGGCATAGTTTTTGAGGCAAGTGTACCTGGTCGCTCTGAGTATTTGAACATAAATGCCGAGTCGAATCCAACCTCACGCATCAGCGACAAGGTCTGTTGAAAATCTTCTTCCGACTCATTGTGAAAACCAGTGAACATATCTGTTGAGATACCACAATCAGGGATTCTCTGACGAATAGCATCAATGCGGTCGAGATACCACTGGCGTGTATACTTTCTATTCATCGATTTCAAAACGCTGTCGCTACCCGATTGCACCGGTAAATGGATATGACGGCAAATGTTGGGGTAACGAGCAATTACATCAATCGTTGCGTCCGACATATCTTTTGGATGAGAGGTGGTGAAGCGCACACGCATATTTGGCACTGCTTCAGCAACTATAGCAAGTAGTTTATCGAATGTAATCTCTACATCATGTGCCTCATAACGATAGCTATTAACATTTTGGCCGAGAAGTGTCACTTCTTTGAAACCAAGCTTTTGTAAGTCAGCGATTTCATTTAATATACTATCAACAGCACGTGAACGCTCACGTCCACGAGTATAAGGAACAATGCAATATGAGCAGAAATTGTTGCAACCACGCATAATACTAACAAACCCACTGACAGTGTTGCCACCAATTCTTGCAGGGATAATATCACGATATGTTTCTGTGGTCGATAATTCTACGTTAATTGCCTTCTCGCCAGCTTCAACTAATGCAAACAAGTTAGGCAAATCAAGGTAAGAGTCAGGACCAGCTACGAGATCTACACCATGCTCATTGATTAATGAATCCTTCACTCGCTCAGCCATACAGCCAATGACACCAACGATAAGTTTGCCACGCTTACGGCGCAATGCACGGAGCGCTTGCAGACGACCAACTATCTTCTGCTCGGCATTATCACGAATAGAGCAAGTGTTGAGAAGCACGGCATCAGCTTCATCAATATTATCAGTTGTCGCGTAACCAACGGTTTGAAGCACTGCTGCAACAACTTCACTGTCGGCAACATTCATTTGGCAACCGTAGGTTTCGATATAAAGTTTGTTTGAATTCATCATTTAATTTACAAGTGAACGAGAAATTGTAGTGACTCAAAATTCACTACAAATTTACACATAAAATCGCAGATATAAGATAGCTCGGTGAGGAAACCACGCAAATTTCACTTTTTTAACCTATTATGAGGATTATTTCTTGCCAAATAACTTGACAACGGGGGTTGCGATGTATTATCTTTGCATAAGATTTAATAATTTGGCATAATTTGGATAAAATCGGTAGTCACAACTTACCGCGATTATAAAACTACGATGGAAAAGCCCAAGAAACAAAGTCTAAAGAATATCGGCAAGAATCTAACGTCGACAATTAGCGTAGCGCTCGTGCTGCTAATTCTCGGCATAGTAGGCTCAATGGCTGTTGCTACACGCAACGTCACCAATTCTATCAAAGAAAACCTCGGATTCAACCTCATACTTACCGAAGAAGCAACCGAAGTACAAATTAACACTATAAAACAACGCTTCAATTCTGCGCCATATATTTCAAGCTACGATTTTATGTCGGCTGAAGAAATTCTCCGTCAGGAGGAAATTCATCTTGGAGCTGACATTGTAGAAATGCTCGGAGTAAACCCATATCAACCAGAATTCAACATCAAGGTAAAAGCCGATTACGCAAATACTGATAGTTTAACAAAAATAGTAGCACCATTCGAGCAAATGGCAGAGGTGGCTGAAGTAACTGTCCACGCACAAATGGTCGACGATATTAACTCAAACATCAATACTATTACGATTGTGCTTTTAGCTGTTGCTGTAGCACTGTTGCTTATATCATTTGTGCTTATCAACAACACCGTTCGCCTAACTATATACTCACGTCGATTCATTCTCCACACTATGCGTCTTGTTGGCGCTACTGGCAGTTTCATACGCCGCCCAATTGTGATAAGCAATGTGATTAACGGCCTAATAGCTGGAGTGTTAGGGATTCTCCTACTCGTGGGATTACGCTACTATGCAGCAACTCTCGAAGCTGGCGTCAAATTAGCTCTGCCGTGGAACGATTTCACTTTTATATTCATAGGCATGTTGATTGGCGGTATGATTATTTGTGGTTTGGCTTCAATTTTTGCAACCAACAAATATCTGCGACGCAAATACGATGATATGTTCTAATCGATAAAACTACGTATTTCGCCACAACTAAACAACTGAACATTAATTAAGAAAACTATAAATCAAACATAAATGGCTACGAATTCAAATTCACAGCGCCCAAATAACAAAGCTGACAATTCTACAATAAATCGCACGGGAAAAGATGCAAATCTCGTCAAAGAAAACAAAGAGCAATATCCCCTCGCACGCGTAAATTTCTACATTATGGCTGCATCAGCAGCACTCATTATTATAGGATTTCTACTAATGCTTGGCTCTGGTAGCACAACCGAACAATTCAATCCCGATATATTCTCAACTCGCCGCATAATTGTTGGTCCGACTATTGCGTTTATCGGATTTATAACCATGGCCGTAGGCATCATATGGCGCCCTAATAAAAAACAACATAACAAATAAGGATTAAACATTACAATGGATTGGTTAGACGCCCTCATTCTCGGCATAGTTCAAGGGCTTGCTGAATATCTCCCCATAAGCAGTTCTGGTCATCTCGAAATATTCAAAGATGTTCTCGGTCTTGACCTTGATGCTTCAAAAAGTTTGGAATTCGACATAGTGCTCCACGTTGCCACAGTATTAAGCACAATAGTAATTCTATGGCGTGAATTTGTTCCTCTATGTAAATCGTTCTTCACATTCAAGAATGATGATAACACGCGCTACGTATTGAAAATCATTCTGTCGTGCATACCAGTCGGCATCGTTGGCTTATGCTTCAAAGATTATGTAGAATCATTCTTTGGAGGCAACCTAACTTTAGTGGGTATATGCCTATGTGTCACAGCAGCACTATTGTCATTCTCTTATTTCTTCAGAACAAGTCCACTGACTGCACGCGATTACAAGCCTCGCGACATCACTTGGTATGACGCCATTATCATCGGCATCGCTCAAGCTGTGGCTGTTTTGCCCGGACTAAGCCGTTCTGGTGCTACCATTGCAACCGGACTTCTCATTGGCGACAAACGCGAGAAGGTAGCACAATTCTCATTTTTCATGGTTATAATACCGATACTTGGCGAAGCCCTCCTCGATTGCAAAGACATAATCTCTCCCGACGCAGCTGCTGTAGCATCTGGCGAAAGCGCAGGACTGCTCTCGCTTATAATTGGATTCGTTGCAGCATTTGTAGTTGGTTGCTTATCATGCAAATGGATGCTCAACATTGTCAAGAAAGGTAAGCTGATATGGTTTGCCGTTTACTGCCTCGCAGTCGGCATCTTATGCTTAGCATTCTAACAAGATTATTCAATTCACTACTCAACCGGTAAAATGAATTTCCTAAAAGGAGAAATATTATATATTGATAAGCCATATCGCTGGACATCATTCGACGCAGTCAAACGATTGCGAAGCGTTATGCTCCGACGCATGGGTATCAAAAAGATGAAAGTTGGTCACGCTGGTACTCTCGACCCACTTGCTACGGGCGTAATGATTATCGTCACTGGCAAATCGACCAAATTGATTGACACTCTGCAAAGCGGCATAAAGGAATATATTGCAACAATAGCACTCGGCGCCACTACCCCATCGTTTGACCTCGAAACAGAGATCGATGCAACATACCCCACTGACCACATCACTCGCCAACAAGTTGAAGAGGTATTAAAACGCTTTACTGGCGTTATCGAGCAAGTTCCGCCAGCCTTCTCGGCATGCAAAGTCGATGGCAAACGAGCTTACAAAATGGCACGAAAAGGGAAAGAGGTAGAACTAAAACCCAAAGTGCTCGTAATCGACGAAATTGAATTATTAGAATTTAGCCAAACATCAATCAAAGTAAGAGTAGTTTGCAGCAAGGGCACTTACATCCGAGCATTAGCTCGCGACATAGGTGAAGCCCTTGGCTCAGGAGGACACCTCACCGCACTACAACGTACTCGCGTGGGCGATGTAACTCTCGACCGCTGCATGAGCATAGACGAAGCCACCGATATGCTCAACAATGTTGAAGTTGAAATGCCTGAAGAATACTCGGCGTAACAACATAACTATAATTTTCACTATCGCTCCTACAACACTAAAGGCATAGTAGAATTAAACGACTAAAATAATCAAACAATATAGCAATGAAACTATCACAATTCAAATTCAAGCTTCCCGAAACACTCATCGCTCAATATCCTACCGAACAACGCGACGAGTGCAGAATGATGGTTGTTGATCGCAAAACTGGCGAAATCACACATCACACATTCAAGGAAATCCTGAATTACTTTAATGAGGGGGATATAATGGTATTCAACGACACAAAGGTGTTCCCCGCTCGCCTTTACGGCAATAAAGAAAAAACTGGTGCTAAAATTGAAGTATTTTTACTTCGCGAGCTCAACGAAGAGGGCAAACTTTGGGACGTACTTGTAGAGCCAGCTCGCAAAATTCGTATTGGCAATAAGCTCTACTTTGGCGAAGATGAATCAATGGTTGCTGAAGTCATTGACAACACAACATCACGTGGTCGCACACTCCGCTTCTTGTACGACGGTCCTCACGATGAATTCAAGCAAGCTCTATATTCATTAGGCGAAACTCCACTGCCCGAATACATCAACCGCGACCCAGAACCACAAGACGCAGAACAATACCAAACAATATTTGCTCGCAACGAAGGTGCCATTGTTGCTCCTGCAGCAGGCATTCACTTCAGCCGCGAAATACTTAAACGCTTTGAAATCAAAGGCGTTGAGCAAGGATTCTTAACTGTTCATAGTGGCTTGGGCAACTTCCGCGAAATCGACGTTGAAGACCTCACAAAACACCGTATGGACTCTGAGCAAATCTATGTTTCATCCGAACTTGTTGAGAAAGTAAACAACGTAAAAGCTAACAACAAACAAGTATGCGCTGTAGGCACATCGGTGCTTCGCGGCATTGCCAGCGCTGTAAGCATGGGTGGACGTATGAAAACCTACGACGGTTGGACCAACAAGTTCATCTTCCCTCCTTACGATTTCACAGTCACAACCTCAATGGTAACTAATTTCCATCTCCCATATTCAACAATGTTGATGATGGTTGCTGCATTTGGAGGTTATGACTTAATCATGAAAGCATACGACGAAGCTGTAAAGGAAAAATACCGTTTCGGAGCTTACGGCGACGCCATGCTTATCATCTAAATTGACAGTAAAGTGAGTGATAGTTATCTGACAATCAACGGACCAGCAGAGGGCATATATCGCGAGAAAATGAGTAAGTTTCTCGCGTTTGCCCACCCTGTTGATTCTGCCGAAGAAGCTCGTCGGATAATTGCTAAATATCAAAACGAATATCATGATGCACGGCACGTATGCTGGGCTTATATGATTGGAGCCGACCGTAAAGAATTCCAATCAAACGACAACGGAGAGCCCTCTGGGACAGCTGGAAAGCCAATCCTCGGGCAAATAAACTCCTTTGGCTTAACCGACATAGTTATAGCCGTAGTTCGATATTTTGGGGGTATCAAACTTGGCACATCTGGACTAATCGTAGCTTATCGCGAGGCTGCTCGCGAAGCACTTGAAGCGGCTGAAATTGTTGAGCGCCACGTTATGCAAACAGCCTCGTTCACATTCCCTTATGAGGTAATGAACGATGTAATGAAAGTAGTAAAACAAAACGGGATTTCGATTCTTGACCAGCAATTCGACAACATCTGTTCGATGACTATCACAACAAGAGCCGACAACTATGATTCAATGATTGGTCGATTATCTTCAATCGACTACCTAAAATTTCTCGAATAATAGCTGCGTATCACGACGTTTTCAACTGACTGAGCACTTGTTCCAATTCTGTAGAACTTAGGTTTTGGCGTATTTTGCCATGCTCAGCATAAGAGATATTACCAGTTTCTTCCGACACTATAATTGCAGCAGCATCTGTAGCTTGTGAGATTCCTAAAGCTGACCTGTGGCGCAAGCCCATTGAACGAGGGATATTCGTATCATGGCTAACTGGCAGAATACATCCTGCCGAAACGAGTCTATTACCCGATATAATCAAAGCACCGTCGTGAAGCGGAGAATTTTTGAAAAATATATTTTCAATTAAACGTGAGTTAATATCAGCATTTATTTGGTCGCCAGTCTTTTGATAGTTTTCGAGCGATATACTCTGCTGTATCACTATCAATGCCCCAGTTTTGCTGCGCGACATATTCATACATGCATACACAATAGGCATAATCCATTTATGTTGTTCGGCATCTGTTTGAACTTTACTATGATGAAAAAAGTTGCCTATAAATTCCCACCTCTTTTTTGAGCCTAATTCAACCAAAAACCTCTTTATCTGATCTTGGAAAAGAATGACAAGAATAAGCATACCAATACTCATAAACTTGTCGAGAATGGAACCCATTAATCTCATATCAATAATTTCGGAGGTTACAATCCACACTAATATGAATGCCAAAATACCATAGAAAATATTGATTGTGCCCGACTCCTTCATCATTTTATACAAATAATAAAGCAGAAACGCGACTATGAGTATGTCGAATATATCTTTAATTCCAAATGCTCCCATTAGTTTGAGATTTGAGTTTGTTTTATTTTAAGCACTTCAAATCAATCAGTTATCATTAGTCAGAATAGTCATCGTTCTGCCTAATTTATTAATCGATTCGAGTTTTGAATTTATTTTTATTGTTTGTTTTGCCGCTTTTACATCATGTACTCTAAGAATGCTCGCGCCTGAACGTAACGCATGAATGTTCAACGCCGTAGTTGCTTCAAGGGCTTCATCTTGATCGATTTCGAGCAATTTCGTTATCATCGATTTTCTTGAAATGCCTACAAGCACTGGTCGATTCAAGCAACTGAACAAATCGAGATTAGCCATAAGGGCATAATTCTGTTCAATAGTCTTGCCGAACCCGAATCCTGGGTCAACTATTATGTCATTGACACCAGCAAGCACCAACCGACGGAGATTTTGTTGAATATTTTTTATTACACACGCTGCAGTTGCGTCAACATCAACTGAGCACAATTCATTGCAATCAGTCAGAATATATGGCACATTCAATTGACATACTGCATTGAACATTTCTTCATCCAACGACATTCCGCTTATGTCATTGATAATATCAGCACCAGCGGCAACTGCTTCACGAGCAACACGCGCTCTAAAAGTATCAACCGATATTATCGCCTCCGGAAATTCTCTACGTAAGGCTGTGATTGCATTTATAACCCTATTAAGTTCCTCAGACTCTGATGCATAATCTGCTCCAGGTCGAGTTGAACATCCGCCAACATCAATAATATCAGCACCGTCATCAAGCATTTGTTTGGCAATAGATATTAGCTCATCTTCACCTGCAATTCGTGATGCAGCATGAAATGAGTCGGGCGTGACGTTGAGGATTCCCATTACCACAGGCTCGGTGAATTCCACCAACCGACCTTTAATATTGATTGAAAACGGTGTCATGTATTCGGCAAATTTAATGAAAAAATGCTAACTTTGCAATGTAATGACGAATATATGACCGATTCTGTAAAAAATATTTCTATCGCTGATTTTGATTATCCACTCCCAGATGAGAAAATTGCAAAGCATCCACTAACGCAGCGTGATGCTTGCAAAATGCTTGTTCGCTTTGCCGACGGCCACATTGAGGATTATCATTTTAGCGATATAGCCACTATATTACCCAACGATTCTTTCCTTATTTACAACAATACACGCGTGATTAATGCACGTCTACGTTTCAGAAAAGGAGAAAATTCCGACGGCGCATTGATTGAAATTTTCTGCCTTGAGCCCGATAAGCCAAGAGATTATGCGCAGAATTTTGCATCTGCAACATCTTGTTCGTGGATATGCTTCGTCGGCAACTCAAAGCGCTGGAAAGATGAGCCTTTGAAAATGATGCTCAATATCGACGGCACTGAAATATCTCTTTGCGCTACTCGCATATCTAAGGCGGACAACACCTCTGTCGTAGAGTTCTCGTGGGATAATTCCAATATTTCATTTTCTCAAATTATCTCTGCTGCAGGAGAAATTCCCATTCCCCCATATCTGAATCGTAACTCAGAAGACTCCGACAAATCCGACTACCAAACGGTCTATAGCCATATCGAAGGCTCAGTAGCAGCTCCAACTGCTGGACTTCATTTCACTGATGATCTGTTAGAAAACATCAGCAAACGAGGTATTCCACGCAGAGAAGTGACCCTACACGTCGGCGCAGGAACATTCCAACCAGTAAAATCCGACACCATAGGCGAGCACCTGATGCACAGCGAATTTATCGCTGTCGATAGGAATCTTCTTGAAGAACTCGCTGAAACTGATCGCAATGTAATTGCCGTAGGCACAACTTCGGTCAGAACTCTTGAGAGTCTATATCATATTGGCTGCTTAATAAGTGAGGGCCGATTCCATGGCGAAGTACCTCAATGGTACCCCTACGAAGAGTCGCATCCGCAACTATCTGCCAAACGTGCTATCGAGGAAATAATCCATTACATCGACAGTAAAAATCTGCCTGCACTCGTTGCTTCAACAAGAATTATAATTGCGCCGGGATATGATTATCGCATAGTCAAAGGAATGGTTACAAATTTCCACCAACCACGCTCAACCCTACTTCTATTAGTTTCAGCATTTACTGGTGGAGATTGGCGCTCGATGTACAACCACGCGCTTGAATCGAATTACCGCTTTTTAAGCTATGGCGACGGCTCATTATTGTTGAATTATTAAGCAGTCAAGCCGACCACAAAACCTTCGAAAATTAAAGTTATTACATATTAAACAATCGATTTAGATTTTGTCGTTATGTATCTAATTTCAACCTCATTCCATACATCAAAACATATTGTTGATGAAATCAAAGAAATAGTTCGAAAAGTGTATATCCCAATGCTTGAAAAGGCTGAGATTTTTCACAACATTCGTATGCTGAGAATTATGGTTGAAATCGATCCCGAAACTCGCAGTTTCGCCGTACAATACGAAACCGAAGACATCGAAAAAGCAAATCAGTGGGCGAATCAAGATGCAAAAAAATTATTCGGAATTCTACACAATCGTTATGGCGAAAAATTAGTGCATTTCACTACGCCTATGGAAATTGAGTAATATCAACAATCCAATCTATATCGCAATTTAACAACAGAGCTAAATTCTAATGGAATCCACCGCAAGGGAAAACCTCAAAGAATATGACCGCATAATTATCGGCATCGACCCTGGTACAAACATCATGGGTTATGCTCTGCTTGGCATTAAAAAGAAAAAACCGTCATTGATTGCAATGGGCGTCATTCAATTGGGCAAACTTGGCGACCATTACATTCGTCTTCAGCGCATCTATCAACGAGTACAGGGGCTTGTGGAGCAATACTTACCCGACGAGATGGCTATTGAGGCTCCTTTCTTTGGTAAAAATGTGCAATCAATGCTCAAACTTGGACGCGCCCAAGGGGTTGCGATGGCTGCCGCATTGTCGCGCGATGTTCCAATTACCGAATACGAGCCACGAAAAATCAAAATGGCTATTACTGGCAATGGTGCGGCATCAAAAGAGCAAGTGCGCGACCTTCTGTGCCGAATTCTTGACATTAAGGATGAGGAACTTGCGCCACAACTTGATGCAACCGACGCTCTCGGAGCTGCACTTTGTCATTTCTACGAATCTTCAAAACCTATTTCAACAGGGGGCGCGAAATCGTGGAAAGCATTCATAGCATCCAATCCCGATAGAGTCAAAAAATAGTAAACTTTCTTATCGTAGCGTGTGGCTACAAATGGCTTACTGCCACAAATATATTCTGACTCACACGTCAACGACAATTGGTGCAATTACGGGAGAGGAGTTCCAACCTTGCGTTCTTCCAATCGCCGGCGCAAAAATCTCGGCAAAAACTTAATATGCTGCCATAAAGCACACATTAACCCATAATATTCATACATTATCCGCAGTCGCTCACGCAACGACGATATTCTATGGCCAGTAGTTTGTCCTTCATTCAAAAAGTCAGCAATTGTTCCGTCGAGATAAACATTCTTTTTCGAGCGCTGTAAGCAGCAGATACACCAATCATAATCCGACGAATATCTGTAACGCAAATCATACATCGGTGCGATTTCTCGCTTAACAACGAATGATTGATGACACACAACCATTCCATTCTTAAAACTGCTAAAAGTCAGTCGTTTAGGCGCCCGCAAATGGCGCTCTGCAACTTTATTCCCTTCGATATCGACTATATCAGTCTGACCGTAAACAATGTCGGGGTAATCGTTCGAAACTATACTCTCGGCTATCTGCGACAATGTTTCAGAGCTATGGAATGAATCGCCTGCATTTAGAAACAAAACATACATCCCCTGTGTACGCACAAGGCCCTTATTCATAGCATCATAAATCCCGTTATCGGGTTCTGAGACAAGGTCAAGTTGCTTTATGTTGGAGTCATAAATCATTGACAATGTTTCGTCAGTCGACCCACCGTCGCACACTATCCACTCAAAGTTTGAGTATGTTTGTTTCGCCAACGATGAAATAGTCCGCCCAATCGTTTTCGATGCGTTAAAACACACTGTAACGACCGTTATTAATGGCTTATTTGAATGTTGACTATAGACTGTTCCCATTTATTGATGCTATTATGGTTATTCTTCTATGTAATTTCAAAGAATAACTTTGGGACAAAAAGCTTGCTAACGACGTGTGAAACAAGCATTTTTCATCTTGTATCCCCGTGGGGAGTCGAACCCCAATCGTTGGAACCGGAATCCAATATTCTATCCATTGAACTACGGGGACATCAAATCATACGGTTCATTACCGATTTTACGAACACAAATTTAAGCCTTATCGCCCAAATTTCCAAATCGCTATTATCGAATTTACAAAAGTTTTGTATCTTTGCAAATAAGAGAATATTTTGATAAAATATGAATGTACGCATCGAAGACTCATGGCATAAAGCGCTCAGCAATGTTTGGGAATCGGAATATTTCGCAAGATTAACCGACTTTGTTCGCCAGCAATATGCCAATACTACCGTTTATCCCCCTGCATCAAAGATTTTTGCAGCATTAGACGCATGCCCATTCGACAAAGTGAAGGTTGTAATCGTTGGACAAGACCCATATCATGGACCGGGGCAAGCCAACGGCTTATGCTTCTCAGTAAATGCAGATGTGCCACAACCACCCTCGCTTGTCAATATCTTGAAAGAGGTAGCCGCAAACACTGGTCAAGATGTCTCTAACGTTAGCGACCTTATGCGTTGGGCAAAGCAGGGTGTGCTATTGATTAACTCTGTATTGACGGTGGAGGCTTCACGCCCGGGCTCGCATGCCAACCGTGGGTGGGAGCAATTTACCGACGAGATTATAGCTAAATTAAACTCTGGGCGAGAAAACATTGTCTTTATGCTGTGGGGAAGCTACGCCATAAAGAAAGGACAGCTAATCGACCGCTCACGCCACTGTGTACTAACATCGCCACACCCATCGCCTCTGTCAGCTTATCGAGGCTTCTTCGGCAACAGACATTTCTCTCTCGCAAACGAATATCTGCAACAACACAACCTATCCCCAATCCAATGGTAAGAATCTACGTCACACTCACAATATTGATACTCACAATAGCGAATGTTGCAGCTCAACATATCGACACTATGACAGGGGTATTCAACGACAATTTCAAGTCGTTGACTATACGCCTCGACGGGAATCAGTTTGCACCTCCAATTATATTTCTCGGCAGTGACGACCACCTAATCATCAACTTTGACGAACTTGCCGAAGAGCGTAGCTACCTACGCTACAAAGTGCTCCACTGCAATGCCAATTGGCAGCCGTCTATGTTGGTCGAATCGGAATATGTCGACGGATTCAATATGGCTGAAATCGAAGAGTGGGACTACTCGCGCATCGCTCTTACTCACTATATCAACTACAATATCGTCGTCCCAAATGAGGATATGAACTTCCTCGTATCGGGCAATTACTTGCTTCAAGTTTACAACGAAGATGACCCCGACACAATATTGCTGCAAGTGCGATTTATGGTCAGCGAACAAACAGCCGACGTCAGCGCCGATGTGCTATCTGTTACCGACATCGACTACAACGACGCTCATCAGCAAGTATCTGTAATGGTCGATGCAACCAATGCCCATGTCGAAGACCCATTCAACGACTTGATGCTATACGTGAGCCAAAATGGCCGCCTTGACAACGAAGTTATGGTGCGCCAACCGCTTCGTACAATGGAAAAACGCGCCTATTATGAGCATCTTCGTCCTCTGATTTTCAAAGCTAGCAACGAATACCGCCGCATCGAAACGGTGTCGAACATCTATCCCGGAATGGGCGTAGAAACTATCGAATATTTCGAGCCATTCTACCACGCTACTCTGCAAGCCGACTACCCACGATCTGAGTCAAAATATGAATACGACCAAACACAACATGGCCGATTCTTTATCCGCGAATACAATTCCGATCGCTCCGACATCGAAGCTGATTACATCGCCACGCACTTTACTCTCGTAATGCCCGAATTAGAGGGTCAAATGGTGTTTCTCGACGGCGATTTCGTCAACCGTCGCTTCGATCCAAACTCAGTGATGACCTACAACCGTGCCACTGGCGCCTACGAAAAAACGCTCCTTCTCAAACAAGGAGCCTACAATTATCAATATCTGACCGTTGGAGCTGGACAACGCAATGGTCACACCCAATTAATTGAGGGCGACTATCACGAAACTGGCAACGAATACGTAGTCCGCGTGTATCACCGCCCTCGAGGCGAACGTTATGACCGACTGATTGGCGCAACAGTTGTTCAATTCAAATAAAAATACTGAGCGCACAGTGATTAGTAATATTTCAAATGGATACAGAAACTATTATGCTACAAATAAAAAATACTTTAGTGTCGCTCGACCTTGCCGAGCAATTCTTTTGCTGCGACCTCGACGCTTGCAAAGGAGAGTGTTGCATTGAGGGTGATGCTGGCGCACCTCTTACCGAAGCTGAAAAAGCCGAAATCGAACGCATCCTCCCCGAAATAATCGACGATATGATTCCTGCTGGACGTCGTGAGGTAGAAGCCAATGGCGTCGCATACATCGACGAAGAGGGCGACCTCGTAACAACCATTGTCGAAGGTAAAAACTGTGCATTTACTTGCTATGGCAAAGACGGAATGTGTATGTGCGCTATCGAAAAAGCTTGTCGCGAAGGGCGCATCGATTTTCTGAAGCCTTCGTCGTGCCACCTCTACCCTCTTCGATTGACCGAATACCCCGACTTCACAGCCGTCAATTATCATCGTTGGAAAATATGCAAGCCTGCCGAAACGCTCGGACGAAAACTCGGTTTGCGCCTTTATCAATTCCTTAAAGAGCCGTTAATCAAACGCTTCGGACAAGAATGGTACGATGAACTCTGCCTTGCTTGCGAAGCATACCTCGAACAATATGGCGACAACTCTCCTCGCCGCTAAAGCCGTAGATTTCAACCAATAATACCAAATCATCCAATTAATATGGAACATCTTCTTTCTAAAGCAGTAAGTCTTGCATTAAAAGCCCACGAAGGGCAGTTTGATAAATCAGGAATGCCCTACGCAGGACATATTATGCGAGTGATGAACGCAGGCAGAACTATCGACGAAAAGATTGCTGGAGTGTTGCACGACGTTGTTGAAGATACCGATTGGACATTTGAGGCTCTCCTTGAGAACGGCTTCCCGACACACATTGTTGATGCTCTGCGTTGCGTCACTAAATTAACCGACGACGAGCCCTACGACCATTTTATTTCACGAGTGAAAACCAATCCTTTGGCAATTGCCGTTAAGATTAACGACCTTACCGACAATATGGATATTCGCAGATACAACGAATTAACGGATTGGGATATTAAGCGATTGCGCAAGTATCATAAAGCATACAAAGAACTGGCTGAACTATAATCAATTAAACTAAGACTAACGACTATAATATGAAAAAAGGAGCAAAAATTTCTATTTGGATAGCGCCAACAATATTGGTGATATTTTTGGCAATCGACATAGCTGCGTCACTCTTTTTGATAGATTATAGTCTTAGTCCAAACATGCTCAGCAATAGCCGAATTTTCGAAAAATCAATAGCGAAAATCAAAGCCGACAACCCGCAAACTACAGAATGGATTGACAGCATTTTTAACGGTCAATTCAAAGATACAACAATCATCGACGACAGAGGCTATAAACTATTTGCAAGATATGCCCCAGCGAAAACGCCCACCGAAAAAACAGCGATGATTGTCCATGGTTACCATTCAAGCAGTCTTGAGATGCTCCACATAGCATATATGTACCACCACGATTTGGGCTACAACATCTTCCTGCCCGACCTTTTTGCCCATGGAGAGAGCGAAGGTGACCACGTTAGAATGGGGTGGTTTGACCGATTAGACGTAATGAGCTGGATGAATATCGCAAACGAGGTATTCGGCGGCGACACCAAAATGGTTGTTCACGGCATCTCTATGGGAGCAGCCACTACCATGATGATATCTGGCGAAGAGAACAAGCCATTTGTTAAAGCGTTCGTTGAAGATTGCGGCTACACAAGCGTGTGGGACGAGTTTGCAGGCGAACTAAAAGCTCAATTCAATCTACCAAAATTCCCCCTGTTATATTCAGCAAGCATAATCAACGGAATAACCAAAGGCTGGGATTTCAAAAAAGCATCTGCGCTGAAACAAGTGGCAAAATGTAGCCTGCCAATGCTATTTATTCATGGCGATGCCGATGATTTCGTACCCACATGGATGGTATATCCGCTTTATGAAGCAAAGCCTGAGCCAAAAGAACTATGGCTCACACCCGGAGTCGACCATGCGCGCTCTTACCAGCGATACCCAACGGAATACACTCAATGCGTCCGCTCCTTCTTAGAAACCCACATCTGAATCATACTATGCAGTTGATTATACCCGCCAAAGCAACAATCAACAATGTAAAATCAATCTAAATAAGAGGGATGCGAAAATTTCGCTAAGCAAAAAATTTGATTATATCAGAAAAATCGCCTACATTTGCATTGATTATACTAACAATTCGTAAAATCTCTAAAATTTACAAATCATGGCTTACGTAATCACTGACAATTGCGTCGCTTGCGGTACTTGCCAAGGTGCATGCCCCGTTGATGCTATTTCTGAAGGCGATATCTACAAAATCGATCCCGACACTTGCATCGAATGTGGCTCTTGCGCAGAAGTTTGCCCCAGCGAAGCTATCATCCCCGGCGAATAATTAATTCCCGAGAAACGTTTCAAGCCGCGATTCCTAACCGTCTCGCGGTTTTTTTATTTTCACTATAATGTTTAGCGTGAGGCTGGGTTGGCGAGGAATCCTTTGAGTAGGTAACGTAAGCCCCACCAAAAGCGTAGCCGACCAGTTCGATGATTTCGCCATGCGAACAATGGCACACGCAAGATTCCGCTAAAGCCATAAACACGACGGATATATGCGCCATGAGCTTCAGGTAGGTCGGGACGCATCATCGGACGATTGCCTGTGCTCACCCCATTGTGAGTAGTAATAGTGATTGGGAAAAATACGCAATTCAATCCAGCATCAATGCAATCATGGAGGAATAAAGGGTCTTCGCAGCATCCATAGCGAGCATTTATCCCAAAGTTCTCATTAAACTTTATCCCTTTAGCGAGCAACGAACTACGGCGGAATGCGATTTCAACACTCGACGGATAATAATTTTTCGGCATTCCCTCTGAGAGATTTACTACCTTATCGGGGTACAGCTTGTTATCTCCATCGTATTTGAACATAGCCACATCAACATTCGGCTGACTTCGGAACGTCTCTAAAACCGCCAACAATTGCTGCTCCGTATATTGCAAATCATCATCAGCAATCAAGCAAACATCAGCTTCAGATAGCGAAATTGCGTTATTTCGATTTTTACTTAAGCCTTTTGAGTTGATTATCGAAATGAGCACATCTGGTCGAGTCAACAACTCTGGAATCTCAATCAGCTTGTTTTCGGGATTCTGCAACGACACGACGTATCTAACGCCCTCAACTTGTGGCAAATTCATCTTCGTCACTCGCTGAAGACCTTCAACTCCGTAGGTTGAAATCAGCACATCTAATTTACCGTTGCTACTCATCTGTGAAAAGGTTAACAGAGTTATTATTTCCGACCGTTAAGTTGCTCATAAAATTGAATAAACCGTCGAGCTACAATATCAACATCATTATGCTTCTCGACAAATTCGCGACTTGCAATGCCAATCGAGCGTAATTTATCGGGGTTCAATACGAGATTTTCAAGCGTAGAATAAATTTGATTGTCATCGGGGACTACATTCTGAATCGGTCGATTTTCATTCTCACTGATGAAATCATAGAACTCCGACTCTCCCCCACTTACGGCTACCTTGCCATACGCCATAGCCAACATAGCAGTAGTAGCAGGCGTATAGGAATATAGTTGGTCGAGCACTATATGCGACGCCTCAATTCGCTTCAAAAATTCTTGATAAGGCAGATTCATCACCACATCAAGTTCACATCTATCGGGGTAAGTCGCCACAAGTCTCTGTGCCGCTGCAAGCAGTCGGTCGGTGCCTTTTTCCTTCATACGATTGCGATGAATAGCAATCATAAGTTTCACCTTTTCGGGTGTTTCAGGGATATAACTCGGAGCGATTGACTTGCAGTCGATTGGAATACCGCCATACGCCAACCTATCGGAAGCAACTTTCGTCGCTGCAACTTGATAGTATTCATAGAGCGCTGCTATAGTGCCGTCGGTATCAGTGTAAAATTTCTCGCACAATGCCCTCAACGCTGGAGCATCCCATTCAGCCAACTTTTTCGACGCTGACTTTGCATATTCAGTTGGTGCACCGTCAACTTGCCATTCATTGTATCGCAACGACGATGTTTTTCCGAAGCAATAATCGATATACGCAGGGTCAGTGCCGAGATAATTGTATATTACGCACTTATTATTGCGTCGAATTATATCGAATATCCGCGCCGTTCTGTTTGGTTTTAATTCAATAAAGGCATTACCGATAACTGATACAATATCAAACCCTTTCAGGTCGAATTTAGCATATTTCAACGCCTTCAGCCATAAGCACAATCCGCCTAACTTACCCTTACATTTGCGCGATAAATCGATGTCACGAGCTATTTTCATCCACCCGCTACCAGCCGACGCAATCGTGACTTGATGTCCCATACGTCGAAGCCCTATAGCAAGACAGCGATGAAAGTTGCTCGCTTCGCCAAGTAAAAGTATCTTATAGCTTTTCACACCTCAAAGTTAAGAATTTGCATCGTAACACACATACATTAAACGTAAATTTCTTAATTTTGCATTAAAATATCGAATAAAATGGCAAAAATTGGAGATACTGTAAGATTTTTGAACTCAATTGGTGGTGGTCGCATCGTCAAAATTGAGGGAAACATTGCTCACGTCGAAGACGCCGACGGATTTGAAGTGCCTATGCTTCTGCGTGAATGTGTGGTTGTAATGGAAGCCGAAAAGCAAGCCAAAATCACAGCAGCCGCCGAAGCTGAGGTTGCAGGCAAAGCTCCCAAGGGAGCTAAAGACACATCGGCACCCAAGCCTGAGCCTGCCCCACTGCCAGTAATCGAAACGGCTGAAGGCAACAAAATCAATGTCGAATTAGCATTTGAGCCTTTGGAACTCAAAAAGTTATCAACCACCGATTTTGAAATCACATTAGTCAACGATTCCAACTATTACCTCAACTTCGTCTACGCTACTCGTGCCGACGGCGACAATGAATGGACACTATGCAAAGCCGACACCGTCGAGCCCAACATAATGCTATCACTCGGCCAGCTAAAAGCTTCCGAAATCAATTCGGTTGAGAACATACTGTTTCAATGCGTTGCCTACAAGAATGACCGCACGTTTGAACTCAAGCAACCAGCATCGGTCAATCTGCATGTCGACACCACAAAGTTCTGCAAATTGCACTGCTTCCGCGCCGGCGACTATTTCGATGCACCTGTGCTATCATTCCGCTTAGTCGCCGACGACAAGTCCTACGCCCCTATTAAAGTTTCAGCCAACGACCTTGAGGAAGCGATGCGCCAAAAACGTGCCGCCGACCGCCCCGTAGCTCGACCAATAAAGAAGCGCCCCATAAAAGGCTCAGACATACTGGAAGTTGACTTGCATATCTACGAGTTAATCGACAATACCAACGGAATGTCGCGCGCCGATATGCTCAATCTCCAAATCGACGAATTTCGTCGCGTAATGGACGCCAACCTCAAAAACCACGGCAAAAAGATAGTATTCATCCATGGTAAAGGGGAAGGCATCCTGCGCCAAGCATTGCTCAAAGAGCTGAACCACCGATACAAAGGTCACGACGTTTGCGACGCATCATTCCGCGAATATGGATTTGGCGCAACACAAGTAACAATCCACTAATACGTCAGCCCAATGATTATAGTATTCTCTGGATGTGGCAACAGTCTTGACGTTGCTACCCGACTCGGCAACACCCTCGGCGACAGCAACATAATGCACCTCAAAGGGGATGCACTCAAATTGAATTCAATCGACGCCACAAGCGAACGTCGAATCATCTGGGCTTGCCCAGTCTATAGTTGGGGGCTACCACCAGTATTCGTCGACTTTATCAACCGAATATCGATTGAGGGTGGCGAAAAATGCGACCATTACTTAGTCGCAACATGTGGCGATGACGCAGGCTTGACACATCGCCAGTGGCGCAAACTGATGAAACGAAAAGGCTGGAACGCCATATCATCATGGACCGTCATAATGCCCAACACCTACACACTGATGAAAGGCTTCGACGTTGACGATGCTGAAGTTGCAAGCCGAAAACTCGAAAAATCGGTAGCACGAATAGCCCGCATCGCCGAAGGCATAGAGTCGCGTCGGAAAGTTGACAACGTAGTTCGCGGAAAATTCGCATGGGTCAAAAGCCGCATCATATACCCGTGGTTCAAACGATTTGCGATGAGCCCCAAACCATATCATAGCACCGACGGCTGCACAGGCTGTGGCAAATGCTCACGCGAATGTCCGTTGGGCAACATCTCAATGGCCGACAACCGCCCAGCGTGGGGCAAAAACTGTGCAATGTGCCTACGCTGCTACCACATCTGCCCCACCCACTCCGTCGCCTACGGCAATTCCACCGCCACCAAACACCAATACCTCAACCGCTAATCCCCTATTAAAGTACGAGGCAAGTAATGGATAGAACGTACACAACATTATTATTTGATGTAGTGGGACTTGATTTCATTAGATTTCATTTGGTTAAAGAAACAGATATTAACCGCTTGACTCTTTCTATAATGGAGAGCGTTGCGAAATAACACTTTCATCAATTGATGGCGTGGACGAAGTCTCAAGAACCAACAGCGAATATATGTAGTAACTATAAAGCTATGAATATATTATCAGCAAGCATACTGTTGATAATCGCACACAATTTATAAATCCGTCATTATCTTGTGAGATTTTGACGGATTTTTCTTTTATGAATGATAGAATTTGAGCCTCTGCTTTCTCTCTATATGTAAAGAAATAAAATTACAACTTATAATTTGACTCAAAACCAATTAAAACTATAAATAATGAACAAACGAATCAGTTTCAAAACGTTCTTCACCGTTTTGTGGAGAGGTATATGGCAATGCGTTGAGTTTATTCTCAAGCCATTTGGATATAAGAGAGAAGGAAAATTTGCTAAAAATCTACAAAAGATTACCCTAACTTGTATCGCCGCATTAATCGTTTACATTTCAGGAGTCTGGCTATATTTCTTTACAACAGAGTTTATCTACGACGATTTAATCCGTCCTCACACTAAAGATGCTTACGTTCGTAATTCTGAATACATTAGTAATCATATCGTTCACCAAGACCTATACAGAACAACAGGCCGAATTTACGATAAACTGAACGACAAAATTCTGTTGAAAGGCGTAGATTGGGTAGCTGTCTCCGACGACAAGGACTCCTTAGCCGTATTTTCAAAAGATGACAAACGAGGCTATATCAATCGCTTCACTGGCGAAATCGCAATACCTCTTTCATTTACCAGAGCATGGGTATTCTCTGAAGGATTGGCAGCAGTAGAGAAAGATGGCGAACTCGTGTTCATCGACCACACTGGGCGCATTGTCATCGACAAAGATTTGCAAGTCCATTTCGAAGATCCAGCATACGCATTCAAAAATGGATATTGTGTCGTACAGGATGATGTAACCGGAAAAGATGGACTGATTGACAAAGAAGGCAACTGGGTTTTGCCTGCCGAATACGACGAAATCTACAATTCTTTCGGATTTTGGAAAGTTGAAAAAGACGGATTATTCGGACTTTATGATTCAACTATGAAAGAAATGTTCCCACTCAACAACATCTCACTTTGGGTCTTTGATGACTATATTGAAGTACGAACGAACGACTATGTAACAAAACATTACGATTACGATTACGATGGCAATGTAGTAGTTGACTTCGTGATTGACAATGTTGAAAATATGGAATATGAAACCACAGAATTAGGTCACGATAGTGAAGGGTGCAGCTACAAAATCTATGCCGTAGCCGATAAACAACGCTACTGCATCTATCACGGGCCAGACTATGAGGAACGCTACGGCCTAATTGACCGAAATGGCCGACGCATCACAGGTCCACTCTATACCCTTATTGAAGCCATTGGCAAAGACTTATATCTATGTCAACCAGGCGGAATCATAATCAACGGACAAGGCAAAGAAGTAACGCAATAAAACCAGAAAATTTTCGTATATTTGCAGAAATACAACCTGAGTCAAATGATTTGGGTTGTATTTCTCAACTTTATATCAGCTACCGAAAAAACCTACGTTCTCTCAAACCAAATAATATATGAAATCTCAATTTGCCTACGACGACTTAAGCAACATAGGTGAACAAAAAATCAAAGACTTAAACCATAAAGATAAATTTTTACTCTTAACCAACCTTAGTGGTGAATCTGCAAAGATACGTAAGATTGATGACAATGAATATGTTGTGCATATAACGTCTGGAACACCACCGAAATGCAAATACTCTAAACAGGAGGTTTGCGAAATAATCAACAAACGGTTAGAGTGTGCCGAACTTACAACGAGCTTAGTTGTTGGTGAGGCTGACGACACTGCCATACATTATTATACTGAAATAAAAGATATTACGGCCTTCAAAGACACGTTCAATATTGAGATGAGATTTAAAGATTTCAACACCTTAAAGGCCTTACGCATCGATGACTTTTGGAAAGTCGTGTCAAGCATCTCAGGGTTGTTATCAAATATCGACCAGATTAAAGAAACACCTCAATATATACCTTACTGCCAGAATGATGGAGGACGAATACCGCTCTACCTTAATTTCTGTCCGTGCTGTGGGCTCTACTTCAAGAAAGAACATTATGAACGTTACCGCATCTACGAACAAGAACGCCAACAACAAAACAAATAGCTCAATCCAACAATAAATAAAGATTGCCCAGCAAGAACGAATTAACATTCATTGCTGGGCAATTTATTTTTAAATTCAAATTAAGGTGGTTACATACAACTGAGTTTAGTCGCCCATGGTGCGGAGCAGTTCTTCGTTGTTGGAGGTGCGCTCCATGCGGTCCTTGATGAATTCCATTGCTTCGATTGAGTTGCGGTCGCCGAGGAAACGACGAAGTATCCACATGCGGTTGAGTGTGTCGGGCTCGAGCAACAGGTCGTCGCGGCGTGTGCTCGACGACATGATGTCGACGGCTGGGAAGATGCGTTTGTTCGAAAGCTTGCGGTCGAGCTGGAGTTCCATATTACCTGTGCCCTTGAATTCTTCGAAGATAACTTCGTCCATACGCGAGCTCGTTTCGGTAAGCGCAGTTGCGATAATGGTCAATGAGCCACCATTTTCGATGTTGCGCGCTGCGCCAAAGAAGCGTTTAGGTTTCTGAAGGGCATTGGCGTCAACACCACCGGTAAGTATCTTGCCCGAAGCAGGTGCTACGGTATTGTAAGCGCGGGCTAAGCGTGTAATTGAGTCGAGAAGAATCACTACATCGTGGCCACATTCTACCATTCGTTTGGCTTTTTCGAGCACGATGCTTGAAATCTTCACGTGGCGCTCTGCAGGCTCATCGAATGTTGATGCAATTACTTCGGCATTTACGCTACGCATCATATCGGTAACCTCTTCAGGACGTTCGTCAATGAGGAGAATCATAATGTACGTTTCTGGATGATTCTCAGCAATTGCGTTAGCGATATCCTTGAGAAGGATTGTTTTACCAGTTTTGGGAGGAGCGACAATCAAACCACGCTGACCCTTACCAATGGGCGAGAACATATCAACTACACGTGTTGAGAGGTTGCATGAGCGACCCGATGTGAGGTCGAATTTTTCGTCAGGGAAAAGTGGAGTGAGATTTTCAAATATCTGACGATTGCGAATGAATTCGGGCGAACGGCCATTGATGCGTATAGCCTCAGTCATTGGGAAATACTTGTCGTTCTCACGTGGTGCGCGAACTGTACATTCCACAACGTCGCCAGTGCGCAAGCCATATCTCTTAATCTGCTGTTGAGTTACATAAACATCGTCTGGTGAAGCGAGATAGTTGTAATCGCTTGAGCGAAGGAAACCATAACCTTCGGGCACTATTTCAAGCACACCTTGAACTTCGATAATACCATCGAAACTGTATTGTGGCTCGGGCTGACGCTGGTTGTTATTGTTTTGATTGTTGCGATTCTTTTTATTTTTCTTGCCGCCCTGATTTTGCTGACCTTGATGCTGCGATTGCTGAGAATTAGCAGTAGGCTCGGCGATTACAATCTGCGCAGGTTGTGCAGGCTGTACGGGTGCATTTACAATAGAACTTACATTTATCGCAGTTTGTTCGCGTTCTTGCTGGCTGCGAGGCACGAAGCGACGACCCTCTGAGCGTGGGAAGAATGAACCGAATGAGCCTCCTACGGCTGAAGGGCGGAAATCGCGAGTCGTTTGCTGAGCCGTTTGTTCCGATTGTGCTGTACTACCCTGCTGTTGCTCTGCAGTAGGTTCATTTACATCTTGCTTAGCATCCTCTTTAGGTTGTTCTGGCGATTCAGAAGGCTGGGATTCCTGTTTTGATTCTTCAACAGCTTCGGGCTGAGTTTTAGGCTTACGACCACGACGCTTGGGAGCGTGCTGGTCATTTGATTCTATAGTAGCCTCAGCCGCTGTATTCTCTACTGCAACAGATTCAGTCTCTTTGGGCTGCTCAACCGCAACAGTTTCTTCCGACTTAACATTCTTTGTTTTACGTCCGCGCTTTGCAGGTTTCTTTTCTGCTTCAGCTTTGCTATCCTCAGTTTGATTGGTGGTATTTTCAACTGTTTCAGCCGGTTGCTTCGACTTGTTGCGCTGACGTCCATTTTGTGACTTATGATTTTTGTTTTCGGCTCGCGATTGTCTTTCTTCGCGATAGTCGGCAACAAGTTTTTCTGACTGCCACTCAAGAATGCGTTCAATTGCTGATTGACGCTTTTCGGGAGTGTATTTTTTGAAGCCGCATGATTCAGCGATTGGCTGTAGCTCAGTGTCGCTCATTGCGGAAAGATCGAAAATTGTATACATACAATACTCTTAAATGTGTACTATTATATCTTATTGCACCACCAAACGGTGCATAGTTATTCACACAGATTGTGCTATAAATCAATAAAAATAAGGAGGAGTCCTAATAGGATTGTGATGTGGTAATCATAAAATCTCTGCTCGTTTAGCAGAAATCAACGGATTATAGAATCAATAAAATCTTGGATTTTAATTTTCGTACATGAACTAAAATAACAACGAAAATATAAGGGGAATTGTTTATTCAAGGCCTTTTATTGCCTACTTCTAAACTTATGCAAAGTTACGATGATTTTTTTTAATTGCAAATTTTTCAATGCTAATTTGACGAAATAAACCTTTTTAGCTCGGCATAAAGTCGACGAGTAGGTAGCCCCATTACATTATAATAGCACCCGTCGATACCCTCAACAGCTGTCAATCCAATCCATTCTTGAATGCCATAGGCTCCAGCCTTGTCCAACGGTTTATAATGCTCGACG
Source organism: Muribaculaceae bacterium (assembly GCA_017629835.1). GTDB lineage: Bacteria > Bacteroidota > Bacteroidia > Bacteroidales > Muribaculaceae > JAGBWK01. The sequence continues at coordinate 34,494 of JAGBWK010000068.1, forward strand.
TAGTAGCGGATTTCATCGTCGGAAAGCGTTGCAAATCTCACCTTTGTAGTTTCGCTAAATGTATGCGAGCGATGAAGTGAAGATATTGTAACGCCAGTAATCACAGTATGGATGTCGCCCGAGAGTTGGCGCAGCATCTCGAAAGCCTCCGCTTCATCGGCAGGCTTTCCAAGTATTTTTCCATTATGGATTACTACAGTATCGGCTGTCAACAGAATTTCATCTGCAGCAAGGTCGCTAATATAGCTGTCAGCTTTTAGCTTAGAGAGATATTCGGGCACCATTTCTGCAGGCAAGTCTTTAGGCCAAGTTTCATCAACATCATTGAGTCGAATTGGCTCAAACTCGATATCCAACATTGCGAGCAACTCTTTGCGGCGAGGAGAGCCGCTTCCGAGCAATATCTTATATCCATTCATTTTCATTGAAATAAATCTATAGAATCAAGTAAATTCTACGTATCACCATTTGAACGCATCTTCAGTTGACATCCACTTCCCTTGCGAACGCATCACCATTTCAATCACATAGCGCGCAACTCCATTGCCACCATTGCAAGGTGTCACAATATCTGCAATTTGCAATATATCATTGGCTGCATCAGCAGGGGCTACAGATAAGCCGGCTGCCTTCATACATTCATAATCAGGTATATCATCACCGAAAAAAGCCACCTCATCGGTCGTAAGATTACTCTCTTCCAACCATTGCATCAATTTGGGTAGTTTCACAGATACTCCTAAATGAACATCCGATATCCCAAACAATGCAAAGCGATGACGTATCGACTCTGATATTGCCCCTGAAATAATAGCTACTTTATACCCCATCCTTACTGCCAATTGCATTGCATAACCGTCTTTGACATTGCCCATTCTGCAAAGTTCGCCACTGTCGTCAACAGGCACAGTCGAAGGAGAGAGGACTCCGTCAACATCAAACACGAATGCTTTTATCTTCGAAAAATCAGGATTTGAATTCATCGATAATTTTATCAGTAAGGAATCTATAAATCTCAGCCTTACGCTCATCGAGCATAGCAAGATGTTTGTTAATGATATTTACATCGCCTCGACGTGCTGGTCCAGTTTGCGCATCACGAGGCGAAAGCGTCTGCAATTTGTCGAGTGTTTCGGTTAGCAATGGACGCAACACATTGATATTGAGGTCAACATCTTTTAATATCTCATCAGCTTGAGCCCATAGATAGTTAACAAAATTGCAAGCAAAAACTGCAGCTATATGGAGCTGTTTACGTCCATCGGAACCGACCTTTTTAACATCCCGGCTAATCTTATTTGCTAATCCAATAAGCGCGTCAGCAACATCACTATCAGACCCTTCTATAAGCATTGGCACTTGAGTGAAATCGAGTGGCTTATTCTTCGAAAAAGTTTGCAACGGATAAAATACTCCATAACTCATTTTGCAACCAGCAAATAAATCAATTGGCATACTACCCGATGTATGCGTCCAAATGCCGTCAGTAATAGCTGACGTTGCCTCTATTATGCCAGCAATATGGTCGTCAGGTACAGCAATTATATAAATGTCTGCACCCGACTGCAAATCGGCAAGGTTACTAATAGCTTGGGGGTAAGCAACGGGCTTTTCACTTGATAACACTGCATCAGCACCACAATGCGACGGTCCAAACATCGCTTGATAATCTTCCGATTCAACAATCTTGTCGACAAGTTCTTGTGCATGCGATATATCGCGACTATAAATCTGCTTAATTGAGATGTGCGAAGCTAAGGCGCACGCAATATGAGTAGCCACATTGCCTGAGCCAATGATAGTACACGACTTAATATCGTTAGATTGATTCAAAATGGAGGGCTTGAACAAATTTGATTAATCAATTACCATTTGCTAATATGCACATTCTCCCAAAGCAATTTCTCAACATTTTGAGGCTTGCGTTCCTCGTCCTTATAACCAAAGGTGATTACACTAACTATGGGCATTGTTTCCGGGATACCGAGCAATTCTTCCAATTTTTCCTGCGCTGGAGTTCCGTCGGCTTGATAACGGTCGCGAATTTCAATCCAACATGAACCGATTCCGAGATCTTCTGCTTGAAGTTGCATATAAGCCGAAGCTATCGCTGCATCTTCAATCCATGCATCATCCTTTGAGGAATCCATTGCCACGACAATTGCAAGCGGAGCTTTTGCTATCGGCATAGCACCAGCTGCTTTGCACTGGCTCATTTGTTCAAGCACTTGTGGGTCTTCTACCACAATAAAATGCCATGCTCTGGAACTTTTTGATGTTGGCGCCAATAATCCAGCCTCAAGAATAAGTCTAACTTCTTCTGGTTTGAGATAATCTGGTTTGTATTTACGGATACTTCTCCTCTGAATGAGAAGGTCATGCAAATTTGTCATAGAAATAAAATAAATAATATGGGATTTCTGATATATAGAATCAGTTCATACGGCAAACCCACGCTTCGGGATAACGCTCGCCAAGCGATGTTGAATTCTTCAAATGCTGCAGATTAGCCGACGTTTTGCCAGTTGCAGCATATACGCGATATCTTTCGCCGTTCACATAGATCTGAAGATTCTTATTACCATCCTCTTCGATAAACTGTTCAGCCAATTTCAATGTTGGCAATGAAGCAACAACAAGGCAATAGCGATCAGCTGGATTTACACGAATTTCCTCAGCTGCTTTGTTCTCCGCATGTACAACCTCTCCTGCATCAGCTGTAGCAACATCCTCAGTCGCAATTTGAATTGTAACCTCTGATTCTGTCAATTGTTCTTCTGGCTGAATTGCATCCGATACTTGAGTCATTGGCTCAACTTCTTGCTGAGGCACTACGATATTGATGTGCAAATCGGGGGAAACCTCTACTTCTTCGGGTGCAGGAGTTGCTTGCTTGCTTTGGAAATATTCTGTAGCAAATGAAGCCCAATTGTCGTTGCGGGTAATTACCGGAGCTAAGAGAAGTGCGCCCAAAGCAAAAATCAAAGCAATTGAAGCAGCTGCACGCAAGGCGATAAGCCCTAAACGTGGCAATTTGCGCATTGGTTTCGGAACATATGCATCAGCATCGTCGTTAGCTTCAGCTTCGGCCAATTGCTTCACAGGAACGACTGCAATTGGCTGCATTGCATAGTTCTCAAATTGGCATAATCCAGCCGACGGCTCAAATATAGGCGTCGACTTTTCTTGATAAATAAATCTTCCAAGCGAGCCAAATGTAACGCCACCGTTTGCAGCAAGCTCATTTTTGAAATTTTTTATTTCTGAAGCAAGGAGTTTATGTGCTTCAGCTTGCGAAATTTTTGAGCGGCGTGCAATAGAATCAGCTATCAGCCAATCGTTGTGCGACAACTCAGCGTTGAACGAAACTGAGCGTGTCGGTGGGAAAAATTTCTGTTGAGCATCATCATATCGTGCTGACGTATAGCCAACAACGAAAGCTCCACACGAAGGCATTATTACGCAATCATTGTGGCGAATCAAATATTCGACATGTTCAACCAGTTTATTCATCACTGCAAATTTAGCCAACTTCCATTTAATTGTCAAATTTTTTCGGGTATATTCTCAGAAAATTTTCAACCAATCAGGCCAATCTTTTCTGCAAGTCAACTACGAATGAGGCAACAAATGTCATTATAAACGCAACATTTTCGGCGCAAGTATGTAGTAACCAAACGATACACCCACACCCCATTTATTGCCTGGAGCTGTTTGATACGTTCCATAAAGAGTCAAATTGCCAAACGGCAGTTTCAACACACCTGAAAGCTCGCCGAAAAATCTGGGATTGTCAAACCAACGAGAATTGATTGCACTGTCGTCGGGCATCTTTAAGATATGCTTGAACGGCATGAAGCCATGGAAAGCACCTCGGAATTGTATCCTGTCGTTGAGCTTAAACACTGGTACCGCGCCTAAGGTTACAAACGAATTAGCTCTCAATTCGGGGTTAAATATATTATATGAGCTTGGCGTAGGATGAAAACAATAGGCATCCACCACTGCCGCATTATAGTCGCTCAACAATCGCTTTGTCGACGCCAAGAGCGTTGTTTCAAGGCCTAATGACCATTTTTTGTTGAGTTCGAAATATTTGCGATAATTCAACTCCAGCTGCAACCATTTGCGATTCTCATTAATTGGCTCTCTCACCTCGTCCGACAGAGTGACACTCGGTGTAAACTTATAGTTACCTATAACGCCTTGTCCCATAACTGCAAATCTGCTGCCGCTCGTTGGCAATAATGCGTCATCAAGAGTATTTCGCTCCCATTTCACCATTAATTGGCCCAAATTCTGAATGGTCATATTGCGAGTTGAACTATTGCCAATCAACGTGGCATCATTATCATAAAATCTATCATCCTTATATCCGTAGGTAAGTCCGGCAACGAATGTTGAACGCTGACCCGTAGCAAGGTCGAATTTCAGTCGGTAGAATGTTTCAAGATTAGTAATAAACGCGGGGGCTTCATCCTCGTAGAATAGCTTATCACTCTCGTGAAATCTATGTCGCCAAACCACTGCATTAAATCCTACTGACGTATTTTGTCGTTGGCGCAACATAGCTCGTGCATTAAACTCGCCAGCCATATAGCTCTGCCCTATCCATGCTCGCGCTGAAAGATCGACAGTTTTAAACGAAAATGAGCGATAGCCAAGGTTGAGAAACAGCATCGAATTGACCGACGATGAGAAATACCCGCCTAAGCCAAAGTAAAAATCATCCTTTATGTCAGCCGTCAGCTCAAGCGCAAAGCGCCCAGTCGCAGGATTATACTTAGCCTGAGGCTCAAGGTCGTTCAACATACCAGTCGACAACACTTTCATATAGGATTTCTCAGCCCACGCAAGCCCAAACGTGTCAGGTCGCTCCGATGTGAAAATATATTTTATATAATCGTTTTCTGAGGGTGTGCCACCTTTCACATCAACCGATTCAAACAATACTTTCGGGGTAGCCTTTCTGAACGCATCTCGACGATTGGCAACATCCTCCGCCGAACGTCGGGCTACTACCCTCGACTTTATTGAGTCAACCATAGTCAAAGCGTGCTGGTAACCTATTTCATAGATTTGCTCCGCCTGTTGGAAATCAAGCAGCCCAAATTTATTAAGGTCAATTCGTATCTTAATACCATAATCTTCGGGGAGGTCGTAGTCAGAGCCTCGCATCACCAACATATCCATTTGCTGTAGCACATCAGGAAAACCCTTAATTGTATCTGTGCCATGAATATCAACACCTATCATAAAATCAGGGTTGAATTCATCTTTCATAACCTCAAATGGAAAGTTGTCGTAAATGCCACCGTCGTAGAGCATTGCGCCATCAACTTGTATTGGCTTAAAAACTATTGGGAAACTCATCGATGCGCGAATAGCACTGTCGAGCTGACCACTACGGAAAACATACTTACGCTGATGCGTCATATCGGCAGCAACTGTTCGCAACGGCACAAATAATTTATCAAAATCGCTACCACATTGCGCTGTTTGACGAGAAAAGATTGTCATAAACGCAAAGTTCATTGGCATAGGTGAGATCAAGCTCGTTGGTAAAATGCTATTTTTCCTGTTTTTATCAAAACTGAATGGCAAAGTAATGATTGAGGGACGCTTTTCTGGCTCGAAAAACATATAGAACTTCTGCGGGCTAATTGTACCAGTCGATGCATTCATAAACATGTCCGAAGCGAGCAGCCTCATCATCTCTTGGGGAGAATAGCCTGCCGCATACAATCCGCCAACGATAGCGCCCATAGATGTACCTGTAATGTAATCAATTGGAATATCGTTCTCTTCAAATGCTTGAATAGCACCAATTTCGGCAATTCCTTTTGCACCACCGCCACTTAGCACCAAACCAACTTTTTGCTGCCTGTTCGGCTTTGTTGCATTAATCATAGGCGCAAAAACGCCTATCATCAACAACGTGATGAATATTATCTTTTTCATTTATATTTCTTCTTACAATCTAAACACAAATAATGCACGCTTTGTTTAGCAACATTACTTTGAATTAATAGATTAGATATTTCTGTCGTTGAATCTTAAAACTTTCAACATCGCTATTCCACAACGGAACTATCGACTCCGTTCTATATCCCGACTTTTTGAACTCAGAGCGCACCGATTTTGAGCCTGTTACCAAATCAAACATACGCAGTCGCTGAGTATTACCTTCGGTAGCTGCAAACGGTTCTCGCTCCGGATACATTTTATGCAGTTCTTCTAAAACGTAGAATTGAAGCAACGTCAGCACTGCCTCCGAAGGGTTAGTCAGGAACACCTCTACCCCACCAACATTACTACCTGAGAATGTTGCAGCAGTTGGCTTATATGAAATTGGGCGGAAACGAAATCCAGCGATATTGCGCTTATTCAATCGCTCGGCAAGCTCCACTCCATCGATCCATGGCGCTGCAAATGTCTTAAAGGGCAACGTAAAACCAATACCTATCGAAAGAAAATTCAATTCGCCAACAATCCCTGTTGCGGGATAAAAAAAACATGTTTCAGCAGTAGGTATGTTGGGCGAGGTTGGCACCCATGGCAACAATGTGTCTCCGAAGGTCATATCGCGCTCCCAACCATCCATTTCTACAACTGTCAACGTTAAATTTTCTGCTCCGGCAATCAGTCGTTCGCCTTTCAAAAACATTGCAAGCTCACCGGCTGTCATCCCATATATATAAGGTATTGGAAACTGGCTGACAAACGACACGCAATCATCTTCGGTTATCAGACCTTCCACTCTGAGTCCACCAAGCGGATTGGGGCGGTCAAGCACTATAAACTCTATTCCATTTTCAGCAGCCGCTTCCATAGCCTTTCCCATTGTAGATATAAATGTATAAGAGCGGCAACCGTTATCTTGAATGTCGTAAACTAAAGCATCAATACCTGCCAGCATAGCCGCAGTAGGCTTGCGAGTTTTACCATATAATGAATGTACCTTGATTCCAGTTCTGCTGTCAACAGCATTTGAGACTTTGTTGCCAGCGGCTATATCGCCACGTATTCCATGCTCAGGTGCAAAAAATGCTACAATCTCAACGCCCGGTGCCGACGCTAATATATCGGCGGTTGAATTGAGTTGGGAATCAACGCCTGTTGGATTTGTTATAAGCCCGATGCGCTTACCTTGCAATTGAGCAAACCCATTATTGCGCAATGATTCTATCCCAGTTGACACCTGAGCGGCAACTGACATTGAAACGGCAATCAACATCGCCACCAATGCAAATCGGCAATTCAGATTTAATACACCATTTTTACGATATTCAAATACCATATTTATATGATAAATTTCAAAATTGTCTAATTTTCTACTTCCTTCTTTTTAATCCCAAACGAAGGATTAACTTTCACTATTGATGCAACTACAATGGTTGTAACACAGCATATCATTGTCCAGATGAAGAAGTTCTGATAGCCTAACTGCTCCTGAATCCAACCTGCTGCCATACCAGGAAGCATCAGCCCAACAGCCATTATTCCTGTGCAAAGCGCATAATGGGCTGTAGCATATTCTCCTTCCGAAAAGTATATCAAGTAGAGCATATATGCCGAAAATCCAAAGCCATAACCAAATTGCTCGATGAACACACATACATTTATAAGTATATTCGACGGCTCAGCCACTTGACTTAATATTACAAACGTGATACAGGTCAACGACATACTCCAAGCCATTGGTTGCAAGCTCTTTTTCAGACCGAAACGCGCAGCGAAAAGTCCTCCAATAATTCCACCTAACAGCAGCCCTACTACGCCCCATATTCCATAAGTGACACTGACTGCTTGTTTGGTCATACCGAGTCCACCCTCACTAACCGGGTCGAGCAAAAATGGATTTATCATTTTCACCAACTGTGCCTCAGGCAAACGATATAGAAGCATAAACGCTAACGACGACCATAGATATGGTTTCTTTGCAAACGTCACGAAGGTATTTCCAAATTCCTTTACAATATCGGCAGCATTCAATCGATTGCGATGCTCATCCTTGTTGGGTCGTGGCAACTGGTTATAATGGTACAACGTGCCTATTGCAAAAATTGCAGCAAGTAATGCAAATACGTATATCCACGACTGCTGAACATCACAACCCATATTTGTTTGCAGATATCCAGCCATAAAAATAAGCCCAAATTGCACCGCCCACATTGATATACGATAGAACAACGAGCGTATACCTACAAATTTCGACTGCTCATGCTCCGACAACGATAGTATATAGAAGCCGTCGGACGCAATGTCGTTAGTTGCCGACGTAAACGCTGCAAACCAGAATAAGCCAACAGTGACTGCAAAATATATCTTTGTTGGTAGCGCTAAAGCAATCAACCCCATTGCAACCGCAAGACCCAACTGCATAACCACTATCCACCACCTTTTGGATTTGATAATATCTACAAACGGACTCCACAATGGCTTAATTACCCATGGCAAATACATCAGCCCTGTATAGAACGCTATCTCGGCATTTGAAATACCAAAATCCTTATACAATACCACAGTAAGCGTAACAATCACTGCATTAGGTAGCCCTTGAATAAAATATAACGACGGAATCCAAGCCCATGGCCTTGCGTTCGATGCCTGTTTCTCTATTTGTTTCATCTTTCTGCGAACTTTTCTATAAGTTTATCGCACGATAAAGCCGCCTAAATTTCAGCTTATCGCGAATAATGATTACAAATTTAGCTATTTTAGAGGAATAAAAAATATTTCCCTTTAAACTTTTTTGGCAAAATTTTGTGAAATCATAAAAAATTTATACCTTTGCGTTGTCTAAGGTTTTCAATTGCCAATTGGCCTATCATTCGCACCGTTGAGAAACGCTTTGGAGTATAGGGAAACCAAAGAAATGTAAGTATGATATAATTAACCTGATGTTGTCTAATTGACACAGCATTTTAGAATCACAAATCCAGCCTTTTGGCTTTAATCCGAGATTCTCTGTTGAAGAGCGTTCGGATTTTTTTCTTTTATACCCCCACCAAATCGACCAAAGCCATAACATTTGCTCAAACGTATTCTAAATTTATTCAATCGCACAAAATCACTGTGGAAATTTGTGTCGTTTAGTCGAATTTATTGGAAAATATTTCGTAACTTTGCACCACATTTTAATACTAAAAACATTCTCATAAATTCTATCCGTGGCGTCGATATGCCACCTATGGAAATAAGTACAGTTTCAAGGCAAAAATCATGGATTTGTTAACTTTGCTATCACCACACCAAACATCATTGGCGAGCACTTTGATTCTCTACTCGTTCGTCATTGCAGTAGGTATCCTGCTCGGCAAAATCAAGTTTGGTGGTGTGTCATTGGGCGTAACCTTCGTTCTATTCGTTGGTATCGTAATGGGACAATTAGGCTACGAGGTTAATTCCAGCGTACTGCAATTCGTGCGCGAATTCGGCCTCATCTTATTCATCTTTGCAATCGGTTTGCAAGTTGGCCCTGCATTCTTTTCATCATTTAAGGAGGGGGGCGTCAAGCTCAACCTTCTTGCTGTGACTGGCATTGCACTCAGCGTTGTCATCGTGCTTGCCATTCACTTTATTACTGGCACGCCAATGGAGCAACTCGTAGGCGTAATGTCGGGTGCAATCACCAACACTCCGGGACTTGCTGCCGCTCAACAGGCTGTCAGTGGCACTCACCCCGAAATGGTCAACACTATGGCTATGGGATACGCCGCTGCTTATCCGCTTGGTGTAATCGGTATCATCCTTACAATGTTTATCATCAAGTGGGTGTGCAAAATCAAGATTGACAAAGAAATCGAAGAGATAAATGCTGAAACCGAAAACTCTCAGCTAAAGCCATTTATGGCTTCATTCGAAATGACAAACGAACGTCTTGAAGGCATAACAATACTCAAGCTTCACGACATCATTTCAGCCAATTTCGTTGTATCACGAATGATGACTCCCGACGGCGAAATCATCATCCCAACATCCTCTACTCAACTCCACCAAGGCGATAAACTATTCATCGTAATGACAGCATCCGATCTTCCTAAGTTCATTGCTGTCATCGGCGAAGAGATTGAAATGGACTGGGAATCGGTATCACCAAGCGAGGTTGTATCACGCCGAATCGTCATCACCAAAAGCCATTACAACGGCGTAGCTTTAGGCTCACTTCGTCTACACAATGGATATCGACTGAATTGCACACGCGTGAATCGCGCAGGCGTCGACCTGCTTGCTTCGCCAGCTCTGCGTCTGCAGATTGGCGACCGTATCACCGTTGTAGGTCAGTTGGCCGACATCAATCGCCTTGCCGACAAACTCGGCAACTCTATGAAACGCCTCAACCAACCCAACCTTGTCACAATCTTCGTTGGTATCATCCTCGGTATTCTCATCGGCTCTATTGATGTAGGTTTCGGCATGAAACTCGGCTTGGCTGGCGGACCATTGGTTGTTGCGATCCTTCTCAGCCGCTTTGGCTACCGCTTCAAACTCGTAACATACACCTCATCGTCAGCATCATTAATGCTTCGAGAGATTGGCATTTGCTTATTCCTCGCATCAGTAGGTATTGCCGCTGGCAATGGATTTATCGAAAAGGTGTTCAACACTACAGGTATGTGGTGGGTAATTTACGGCTTTATTATCACAGTTGTTCCATTAGTTATCGTTGGTCTTATCGCTCGAATTGGTTGCAAAATCAATTTCTTGACAATCATGGGCTTGCTCTCAGGTGGATGTACCGACCCACCAGCACTAGCTTACGCCAACAATTCAACAGGCAACGACGCTCCGGCTGTGGCCTACTCAACAGTTTATCCTCTCACAATGTTCCTTCGAGTTGTCGCAGCGCAAAGTTTAATACTCGCATTCTGCTTATAGCTCACACATATAAGGCATAGTAAACATAAACGCTCCAATGAGAATTTCCTCACATTGGGGCGTTTCTAATTATTAAAACTAACCTTTGGCAAGTTTACAATTAGTCGTAGTTGCAAACAATATTTCTATTAAACATATTGTTTTATCTTAGCTTCGAGAAAGTCAAGTTGTTGCAAACCCGACTCTCGCCACACTATCTCACCACCTTTGAATATCATCAATGTTGGAATCGACATCACACGATATTGCATAGCAAGCGCTTGATTTTTATCAACATCAACCTTTAATATCTTAGCTTCGTCGCCTATTTTCACTTTCAGCTGTTCAATGATAGGCGATTGCATTTTGCATGGTCCACACCATGATGCATAGAAATCAACTAATGTTGGTTTTGAGCTTTTAATTATTTCATTAAAATCATTCATACGGATAAATATAATTGTTCACACATACAACAATCACACACCACTAAAAGTTCATCAAATTATTAATAAAAATTATAGTGAATACGCAGCTCTGCAATTTGGGAATTTGAGGAATAATCAGTAAATTTGCAGTAGTAAAAATAATTGTATGGCTCGCATTAATCTAACCGGTATGGGCGTGGCTTTAGTCACTCCTTTCAAACAAGATAAATCGATTGATTTCGACGCTCTCGGCCGGCTACTTGAATATCAAATAAAGAACTCCATTGACTACCTTGTAGTGTTAGGCACCACTGCTGAAACTCCCACACTAAGCGCTGACGAACGCCGACAGGTGCGCGAATTTGTAGCACGCAGAGTTGCTGGACGAGTACCCCTCGTTATCGGCATTGGGGGTAACAACACAATGGGTATTGTGGAAGAGATTAAATCGACCGACCTTTCTGCCTTCAGCGCCATTCTGTCAGTTGCACCCTACTACAACAAACCATCGCAAGAGGGCATTTATCAGCATTATGCGACTATCGCACAAGCATCACCACTACCAATCATCCTTTACAACGTTCCTGGCCGCACAGGCGTTAACATGACCGCCGAAACAACTCTACGCCTCGCTCGTGACTTCGAAAATGTGGTTGGCATTAAAGAAGCTTCTGGCAACATCTCTCAAATGGATGAAATCATAAAGGATAAGCCCGAAGATTTTATGGTTATATCTGGCGACGACGGCATCACCTTCCCATTAATGACTCTTGGAGCTATTGGAGTAATCTCAGTGATTGGCAACGCATTTCCTAAGGAATTTTCAAAAATGGTGCGCTTAGCTCGCGAAGGCGACTACGAACATGCACTACTAATCCACCACCGCTTTACTGAGCTATTCAAGCTGCTTTTTGTCGACGGCAACCCAGCCGGCGTAAAATGCCTGCTAAACGCTATGGGATTCATCGAAAACGAGTTACGACTCCCCCTCGTACCAACCCGATTGAAAACTTACGAGGAAATTCGTCGCGTACTCAACTCACTAAATTAGCCCCAAATAGGCAGCAGAAAACCTCATTTCACAGCCGCCGACAACAACAATAAAAATAAAAGAATTTTTAGCCTTGTTTTTCACCGAAAACAGGGCTTTTTTATTTGGTTATTTGTAAAAAAAAACGTAAATTTGCATAGTTAAAGCGAGTTTATCCAAACTGCTGTAACACAATAAATAAAGCAACGAAAACTCAGAAAAATTATCATAAAATTATGTCAGAAAGACCAGAGGAATACAGTGCCAGTAATATCCAAGTCCTCGAAGGCTTGGAAGCAGTAAGAAAACGTCCTGCGATGTACATCGGCGACATCAGCGCCAAAGGTCTGCATCACCTTGTATATGAGGTTGTCGACAACTCTATCGACGAAGCCCTTGCAGGTTATGCAACTAAAATTGGTGTAACTATCAACGAGAACAACTCGATAACTGTAGTCGACGACGGCCGCGGTATTCCAGTCGATATGCACGAAAAAGAGGGCAAAAGCGCATTGGAAGTTGTTCTCACTGTGCTCCACGCTGGTGGTAAATTCGACAAAGGCTCTTACAAAGTGTCTGGCGGTCTTCACGGCGTCGGCGTATCTTGCGTAAATGCTCTTTCTACCTTCTTGCGCGCAGAAGTGCGTCGTGGCGGCAAAATCTATGCTCAAGAATACTCATGCGGCAAGCCCACAACTGAACTGATGATTGTCGGAGATTCTGAAACAACAGGTACAACTGTTACTTTCCTTCCCGATGCTTCAATCTTCACAGCTACAGTCTACGACTATCAGACATTAGCTAACCGCCTTCGCGACTTGGCTTTCTTGAATGCTGGAATTCATCTGACATTGACCGACTTGCGCCAACGCGATGCCGAAGGCAATCCACGCAGCGAAGAATTCTACTCTGAAACTGGTTTGCGTGAATTCGTTCAATACATCGACTCTAACAAAGAGTCGCTCATCGGCGATGTTATCGACCTCTCAACTGAACGCCAAGGCATCCCCGTTGAAGTTGCATTGACCTACAACAACACATACAACGAAAACGTTTATTCCTTCGTCAACAACATCAACACTATCGAAGGTGGTACTCACCTTACAGGTTTCCGTCGCGGCTTGACTATGACCCTCAAAAAATATGCTGAGGACAACAAGATGCTCGAAAAGTGCAAAGTTGAAATTTCAAGCGACGACTTCCGCGAAGGTCTGACAGCCGTTGTATCTGTTAAAGTTATGGAGCCCCAGTTTGAGGGTCAAACCAAAACTAAACTCGGCAATAGCGAAGTGATAGGTGCCGTACAGACAGCTGTAAGCGAAACCTTGCGCAACTACCTCGAAGAGCACCCCAAACAAGCTAAGACTATCGTTGATAAGGTTATCGTTGCAGCACAAGCTCGCCACGCCGCTTACAACGCTCGTATGAAAGTGCAGCGCAAATCTCCTCTCTATGGCGGTGGACTCCCCGGCAAATTGGCCGACTGCCAAAGCCGCACAGCTGAAGATTGCGAACTCTTCATCGTCGAGGGTGACTCTGCAGGTGGTACTGCAAAAATGGGTCGCGACCGCAAATTCCAAGCTATTCTCCCATTGCGTGGTAAAATTTTGAACGTAGAGAAAGCTATGGACCACAAGATTTTCGACAACGAAGAAATCACCAATATGTTCCGCGCATTGCGTGTCACTGTCGGTACAGAAGATGACCCCAAAGAAGCTAACCTCTCACGTTTGGCATACCACAAGATTATTATCATGACCGATGCCGACGTCGACGGTAGCCACATCGCTACACTTCTGATGACATTCTTCTTCCGTCGTATGCGTCCTATCATTGAGCAAGGATATCTCTACATTGCTACTCCCCCACTTTACAAGTGTACTAAGGGCAACAAGGTGCTCGAATATTGCTGGAACGACGCGCAACTTCAACGTTGCATCGAAGCTAATGGCGACAAAGTGAAGGTTTCTCGCTACAAAGGTCTTGGTGAAATGAGCGCACAAGAGCTTCGCGACACCACAATGAGCCCCGAAACTCGCTTGCTCAAACAAGTACAAATCAACGACGCTGCTGCTGCCGACCGCATTTTCTCAATGCTCATGGGCGAAGATGTAGCTCAACGTCGCGACTTCATTGAAGCTAATGCAACATACGCAAGCATCGACGCATAACTATGTGGTGTAACCATCGCAGTGGTTACATCGGCAAACATAGGTGGTAATATAACGGATCGGCAGAACCCCACCTGTCGGTCCGTTGTTAAATAAAATAGGAATATTCGACGATACGAATCGAAGCACAATAAAGCACAGAGAAGTATCGCGAAGGGTAAAAGGGAATGTAACAAGAAGATTAACAGCAAAGTTAAGTTAGGAAATCAGAAAAAGTAAATCAAAAAAAGAATTAGAAAAACACTATGGTAAGATCAGTATCAAAAAAATACGCTGATAAGCTGAATGCTAAAATTGACGAATTTATAAAGCAACAAAATAAAAACGTATTCAACTATCGACAAGTATCGTATGCTATTGGCGAGAAAACACCTTCAGCACAGCGACGTGTAGCTTTGCGCCTTGCTGAACTCGCATTCGATGGCATACTGCTCGAAGTTGACCCTGGACGATACAAATCTCTCACCCGCACAAACATCACAGTGGGCACATTTGTGCGCCGTAGCAATGGCAAAAATGGCGTCGTAACCGACGACAACGAAATGATATCAGTAGCTGAGCGCAATTCGATGCACGCGCTCAATGGCGACCGCGTAAAGATAAGCATTGCAGCTCGTCGCTATGGCTCAGAAACAGAAGCTGTAGTAATGGAAATCATTGAGCGCAAGCCTCAAAATTTCATCGGCACTCTGAAAGTAACCAAGCATTACGCCGCTCTTCTTACCGACTCAAAATATCTCGCAACCGACATATTCATTCCCAAAAATAAACTCAAAGGGGGCAACTCAGGCGATATGGCCGTTGTACGCATCACCGATTGGCCCGACAACGAGCAGAATCCTACTGGCGAAGTCGTCGACATTCTCGGCAAAAAAGGTGAAAACGATGCCGAAATCAACGCTATCATGGCTGAATACGGCTTGCCCTACAAATATCCTGCGGCTGTAGACAAAGCTGCTCAGAAAATCGACGCAGGAATAACAGCCGACGTAGTCGCCAACCGCATAGATATGCGTGATGTGATCACATTCACAATCGACCCCAAAGATGCAAAGGACTTCGACGACGCTCTATCTGTTAGACGCTTGAAAAATGGCAACTGGGAAATCGGAGTACACATTGCCGATGTAACGCACTATGTCAAACCCGACACTATCATCGACAAAGAAGCGCAAAAACGTGCAACTTCGATTTATCTCGTTGACCGCGTAGTGCCAATGCTCCCCGAGCATCTTTGCAACGGAATATGCTCACTGCGCCCCGACGAAGACAAACTCACATTCTCAGTCATCATTACGATGACCGACAATGGCAAGATTGTTGACAGCAAAATAGCGCGCACAGTCACTCGCTCCAACCGACGCTTTACCTACGAAGAAGCACAGGATGTTATCGAAACGGGCAAAGGTGATTTTGCCGATGAAATTCTGACACTCGACCGCCTTGCCAAGATTCTCCGCAAAGAGCGCTACGATAATGGCTCTATCGAATTCGACCGCGTAGAAGTACGCTTTGATATCGACGACAACGGCCACCCTATCAGCGTTTATTTCAAAGAATCGAAGGATGCAAACAAACTCATTGAAGAGTTTATGTTGCTCGCAAACCGCAAAGTAGCCGAAGCAATAGGAAATGTCAAGGGCAGCAAAAAGAAAGCAAAAGCATTTGTTTATCGTGTTCACGATATGCCCGACCCTGGCAAACTGCAAAACCTCTCAACCATTTCGCATACATTCGGACATAGAATCAAAACCGAAGGTTCATCGAAGGAGGTAAACCGTTCACTTAACCGAATGTTGCTCGATATAAAAGGCTCGCCCGAAGAGAATTTCCTCTCTACGTTGGCTATCCGCTCAATGGCAAAGGCTAAGTACACAACTGAAAATATTGGGCACTACGGACTCGGATTTGAATTCTACACTCATTTCACCTCTCCTATCCGTCGTTACCCCGATATGATGGTCCACCGACTGCTCGAAAAATACCTTGCAGGAGGTAGAAGCGTGAATGTAGAGAAATTAGAAGAACTCTGCAAACACTCATCTGACATGGAGCAACTCGCTGCAAGCGCCGAACGCTCATCAATCAAATTCAAGCAAGTTGAATTTATGGCTGACCGCCTTGGCAATATTTATGAAGGTGTTATATCTGGAGTCACCGAATGGGGTTTGTACGTAGAACTCGACGACAACAAATGCGAAGGCCTCGTTCCTGTTCGCGATTTAGCCGACGATTATTACGACTTTGACGAAAATAACTACTGCTTAGTGGGTCGCAAATACAACAATCGCTATCGCCTTGGCGACAAAGTGACCGTTAAAGTTGCCCGAGCCAACCTCGACAAAAAGCAACTCGACTTCACAATGGTTGACGAAAAGCATCGCGACAACACCGACGAGATGGGCGAAATGGTTAGCTTCGCTGAAGCTATGTCGCGCACATCATCCAAGAAACCTTCGCGCTCGAAAAGCAGAAAGGAGTCTTCACCACGCGAAAAGAATTCAGCAAGCGAAAAAGGGAAAAAGGCAAAAGCGAAGAAATCGACAGTGAAAAGTAAGAAAGCAAAGGCAATGAAAAAAGCCGCCAAAAGAAGGAAATAATTCATCGCTATAAATTCAAATAATCTCAAGCGTGATACAGAACTGATTGTCCGGAGGGGTTAAAGCTACCTTTCCGGACTTTAATTTTCCATTCTTTGCGACATAGCTTTCCACTACGCCAGCACAGCTTTCTTCTGTGCCAACCACAACCGAATTATGTTGAGTCCCACCTATTAATACCTCCTGATTAGATGGTCTTGTAGGGGTAATATTCATTTGCATTGCCGCAACCGAGTTGGCATCGATATAGCGTTCGGCAAGCAAATGAGCTACAACGCCCATAGTACAACGGAGATTAAT
Organism: Muribaculaceae bacterium; assembly: GCA_017629835.1. Taxonomy (GTDB): domain Bacteria; phylum Bacteroidota; class Bacteroidia; order Bacteroidales; family Muribaculaceae; genus JAGBWK01. The sequence continues at coordinate 51,883 of JAGBWK010000068.1, forward strand.
CTCTATGCAAGGAGCTACACGCAGTCGCCCGTTGTCAACATAAAGCATCATATCCACGCCCAAATAGCCACGATAATTATCGGCAAATAAGTCGTTCAAGATTGTTGACATCAACTCTGTGTCGGGTAGTTGCGGTCGCTGGCTAATCAACTCGTCGCGACAGACAGTATCGATAGCATCATCAAGCATCTGAAACAGACGCGTTGGCGATGCTACTATATTTTGCGAATAGCTTGCTAAACCTGAATTGCTAAATATCGACGGTCCAAGAAACTGAGTTCCACTATCCGTGATTTCAAATAAATAAGCGAAGTTATAGCGACAATCGAGTTTTCGCTCAATCAGCACACTACCTTGACGGCGAATAATCCCTTCAACTTGCCGACATATCTCATTAGTGCTGAGTCGCTCTGAGTCGATTATACCTCGACCGCTACTCGACCATGGCGCTTTAACAATATATCGCCCAAAATGTGCCGCAACTCGCTCAAACTCCTCCATTGAGTTAACTTCAACCGCCAAGTCAGTAATATCGATAGAATCGGAAAGTCGCTGATTGAAAAGTATTGACGTTCGGCGATGTGAGAGTTCCCTATGTTTGCCGAGATTGACTATTCCCGACTGTGCAGTAAGTTCATCCATAGGCAAGCCCAACCGCTGCAGCTTGTAGGCAATTGCATCCGACCAACCCCATGGAGCGACCTTATCGAACTGCATCCCTTTCGAAAATTGATTAGCCGTAAGATTAAAGTCCTTACGCACACGAGCTTCCCACGCAGCATTGGTTGATTCATAAACTACAGCATCACTCTCTCCCGAAAGCCAAACAGGGAGAAAAGCGCAATCGCGTGCAAACTGCATCGCGTGCTTAGGCGCAGTGAAATTTAACTGACCTGAAGCAAGTGCAATATCATTTTCGGGGTTGAATATTCTAAGCGTGCTGAGCATTTATCTACAAAACAAAGCATTTATTTACAAGTGTAATGCGAATACGAAATTAATAATTAACTTTGAGATTGCAAAACTTTACAAAAATGAGCGACGTAATAAAACTGCTACCAGACTCTGTTGCCAACCAAATAGCTGCTGGCGAGGTAATCCAACGCCCAGCATCTGTTGTGAAAGAGCTTGTTGAAAATGCTGTTGACGCAGGAGCTGACACTATATCTGTAGTAATCAAGGATGCTGGACGCACACTGATTCAAGTTGTTGATAATGGATGTGGCATGTCGACAACCGATGCCCGATTAGCATTCGAACGCCATTCAACCTCAAAAATCACTGTTGCGAGCGACCTGTTCGCGCTCAACACTATGGGTTTTCGTGGCGAAGCACTCGCTTCAATCGCAGCTGTAGCACAAGTAGAGTTGAAAACAATGCGTCACGGCGAGAGCATAGGCACTCGCTTGGTAATCAGCGGTTCAAAAGTTGAGACGCAAGAGCCTGTAGCCACTACTCCCGGCTCGAATATGATGGTCAAAAACCTATTTTTCAATGTTCCAGCACGCCGCAAATTCCTTAAGAAAGATTCGGTAGAGCTCAATAATATTGTACACGAATTCGAACGGCTTGCGCTTGTCAATCCATCGCTCAATTTGACACTTATACACAACGACAACACATTACACCAACTGCTGAAAGGGTCGCTCAAACAGCGCATTGGTGCTCTGTTTGGAAAATCAATCGAGCGCCAACTGCTACCTATCTCAACCGAAACGTCGTTGGTCAAAATCAATGGTTTTGTAAGTATGCCTGAGAACGCTCGAAAGCGTGGCGCCCTACAATATTTCTTCGTCAATGGTCGCAATATGCGCCATCCTTATTTCCACAAAGCGGTGATGCATTGCTACGAACAATTGATTCGCGCCGACGAGCAGCCCAACTATTTCATTAATCTTGAGGTTGATCCATCAACTATCGACGTCAATATTCATCCGACAAAAAATGAAATCAAGTTTGAGAACGAGCAGCCTATCTGGCAAATACTCGTTGCAGCTATTCGTGAATCTTTAGGTCGATTCAATGCTGTACCTGCTATCGATTTCGACGCACCTGACGCACCCGACCTCCCTGCATTCAACCCCTCGGCTGGCAATTTTTCATCGTTCTCAACCTCAACCAACCCTGAAGCTTACAATCCATTTGCTGAATCGACACCCACACGTCAGCCGTCGAGCAACAACTGGCGCAAAGAGTCAAACAAAGCCATAGGCGACTGGCAACAATTGTATGAGCAATTCAAAAACGCAACCGAGCAGAATCCTGTATCGCCCGACGAGATAATGAGCACCGACATTCCCAGTCGCACGAACAACACACAATGTGAATCGCTCGATTTTGCATCGTCGGAAATTGCATCCAAAACCTCAGTGTTGCAACTCAAAAACAAGTATATCCTATCGCAAAACAAAAACGGATTGCTAATCGTTGACCAACACAGAGCACACGTGCGCGTGCTCTACGAAAAATATATTGCGATCAACAGAGCCGAGCGGCAACCGTCGCAGAAGGTGATGTTCCCCGAAATCGTAAATCTCACACCTGCCCAAAACATACTGCTGCACGAGATTCTTGAGGATATCGAGAACATTGGTTTTGAAATCGCCTTCGTTGGCCCTAACACATGGGCAATCAATGGCATACCCTCATCGGAATTAAATGAAAACAGTGGCGAAGTGCTTAAATCAATACTCGACGATATTGCGGCAGGCAACGACATCACTCGCGAACGCATCCAAGAGGTAATCGCGCTGAATCTTGCTCGCGCAGGAGCCATTCGCGGTGGCAAACAGTTGACTGACGTTGAAATGGAACACCTTCTAAACCAACTATTCTCTATTTCAACTCCTACTTACACACCCGATGGACTGAAAGTTATAGCGGAGCTATCGGTCGAAGACATCGAGCAGCTGTTTTAATCAGCACGCTACTTATCCGATAGAACGTCAATATAATTAGCGCCTGATATAGATTAGAGTTTGCACAACACCTCGCATTGCAAGATAGAGGATAAAGGCAAACCATAGGGCGTGATTTTCCCAAATGGGGAATAGCAGATAGTATGCGCCAAAGAATAGTATTGATGCTACGAGCATTGCCACAAGCATACCACGAGTGCGAGTTTCCCCAATAAACACACCGTCCCAAATAAATGCTGCCATACCAGCAAAAGGTATTGCCAACGCCCACCATGAATATTCCTCCGACGCTATAAGCACTTGCCTATCGTCACTCAGGAACGCGAGGATTGTATCGCCCGCTACAAAGTAGCAAAGCGTAAATAAGGTAGCAATTACTACTCCGAATTTGAATAGTGATTTTATAGACAATAGGCGTTTGTCGGTTTCGCCGCTACCAACATACAATCCGGCTAACGCTTCGCCAGCAAATGCGAATCCATCCATTATGTATGAGAAGAGGATAAACAACTGCATCAGCAGCGCATTGACCGCAAGGATAATGTCTCCTTGACGCGCACCCGCTCGGGTAAACCACACAGTAACGGCAACAAGACAGAGTGTGCGCAAGAATATGTCGGTATTAACTGCAAAAAATCGGCGAATTGCGGCGGGATTGAATAATGATTTGAATTTTTCAAAGCGTGGTCGATAGCTCACAACCATAAGCAGGCCGACAATAAAACCAGTCCACTGAGCGATGAGTGTTCCTGCTGCAACGCCCTCAATACCGAATTGGAATACATAGACCAACAGAAGGCTACAGCAAATGTTTACTATATTGACAATAAGCGACAGCCACATAGTGAGTCGCGCATTTTGCAGTCCTATAAACCAACCATTTAGCACATAAACACCAAGCGTAGCAGGTGCGCCAAATATGAGAACATCAAAGTAGGTCCTCGCCAAGTTTGTAGCATCAACCTCGCCACCCATAAAGCGGAATAGCACGGATTTCAAATAAGATTGCAATGCTATAATCAACAAACCGAAGGATAGCGCAACAATCATAGCTCGCCACAGCGAAGCGTCGCGCTCTCCCCTATCGTCGGCGCCAACCGCTTGTGCAGTCATCCCCGAAGTACCCATTCGCAAAAATCCAAAAAGCCAGTAAATCATCGAAAAGATTGTGCCACCAAGAGCAATCGCGGCGATAAACGACGCATTGCCCATGTGACCAACAATAGCCAAATCGACCATTGATAGCAATGGCGTAGTGATATTGGCGATTATCGACGGTATGGCAATATGTAGGATTTTCCTATACATAGAGTAGACGTGGTTTTTGCAGCTAATTATTCAACAAAGCCTGTCGGTGCAGTTCCGACAGGCCTTAGTTGAGTATTAGGTTGATATCGCAATGCGATTATTTCTTAGCTTTTACTGAAGCTACATACATGAATGCGATGATAGCAGCGTAGGCTACAAGACCAAGAATCTGTGGTTGAAGTTCCATGCCATTAGAAGGAACAGGCACGCCACACATGATTGTGATAGCAGCGATTACACCAAAGAGTGCACCACCAGCAATGAAGCCTGAAGCAACGAGTGTGCCACGTTCAGAGCGTGCTGCGCTGACTTCTTTATCTTTCGAGCTCTTGGCTACGAAATAGCTGATAAGGCCACCGACAAGCATCGGCACATTAAGATGAAGAGGGATGAACATGCCGAGGCAGAATGCAAGAGCAGGCACGCCAAGCCAGTTGAGCAACAATGCAAGAATAGCACCAACGATATACAAAATCCAAGGAGTTTCGCCACCCATCATAAGGGGCTCGATAACGCTTGCCATTGCATTAGCTTGAGGAGCAGCCATTACGTTAGTATCGGTAAAGCCATATACCTTATTAAGCACGAGGATAACACCACCTACAGTAGCAGCAGAAACCAACGTACCGAGGAATTTCCATGTTTCCTGTTTTTTAGGAGTAGAGCCAAGCCAGTAGCCAACTTTGAGGTCGGTAACGAAGCCACCAGCCATTGAAAGCGCTGTGCAGACAACGCCACCAATCACCATTGAAGCAACAATGCCTTTAGTACCACTAAGACCAATTGCTACGAAGATTGCAGAAGCTACGATGAGAGTCATCAAGGTCATACCCGAAACTGGGTTTGAACCTACAATTGCGATTGCATTGGCTGCTACAGTTGTGAAAAGGAACGCAATAACTGCAACCACAACCCATGCAACAAGAGCTTGCCAGAGTGAGCCGATAACACCGAAATAGAAGAACAACAGTACTGCAACGAGTGCTATAGCGATGAAGAAAACGATATGCTTCATCGAAATGTCGGTTTGCCAACGGATAACTTGCTTGCCTGCACCGCCACCTTTGAATTCGCGACCTGCAAGACCTACAGCTTGGCGAATAATGGGCCATGATTTTACAATACCGATGATACCTGCCATTGCTATACCACCGATACCGATGAGTTTAGCATAGTCGGAGAATATCTGCGTAGGCATCATAGCTTGAATTTCAGCTGCACCGTAAGCTCCCATAAGGGGGATTATAACCCACCAAACGAATGCCGAGCCAGCAAAAATCACGAAGGCATATTTCAAGCCGACGATGTATCCAAGACCAAGAACAGCGGCACTGGTTGAGCAGCTAACTACAAACTTGAATTTCTCTGCAAGTGTTTGCCCCCATGCGTAAGCAGTGGTGTTGACAACATCGCTCCACCAACCGAATGTAGCTACAATGTAGTCGTAGATACCACCGACGAGTGCTGAAATCAGAAGTGTTTTTGCTTGACCGCTTCCAGCAGCAGATTCGCCGCTTGCAAGCACCTGAGTTGTAGCAGTTGCTTCAGGGAAGGGATATTTGCCGTGCATGTCCTTTACGAAATATTTGCGGAAAGGCACGAAGAAAAGTATACCGAGCACACCACCGAAGAGCGAGCTGAGGAATATCTGCATGAAATCGACAGTGATTTCGGGATATCTTGCTTGAAGGATGTAGAGCGCAGGGAGAGTGAAGATAGCACCTGCTACGATAACGCCAGAGCAAGCGCCAATTGATTGAATAATCACATTTTGACCCAAAGCATTCTTTTTCTTCAAAGCTCCTGAAAGCCCTACAGCAATAATTGCAATAGGAATTGCGGCTTCAAAAACTTGACCGACTTTCAATCCAAGATAAGCTGCAGCTGCACTGAAAACCACTGCAAGAATTAAACCCATGATTACTGAATAGGGCGTCACCTCACGATACTCACGTTCGGGGTGCATCATTGGGCGGAACTCTTCCCCTTCAGCAAGTTCTCTGAAAGCATTTTCGGGCAAAGATGTTGGGTCAGCTTGATTTGACGCCAAACGTTCGTCGCCAACTGCATCCACTTTTTCGGGCTGATTAACCGATGTGCGATTACTTGATTCCATTAATGAATTGTGTTATTGATGTTTATTATTTGATTGCGGTTGTATATGAAACCTTATGGGTTACGATTGACTTCTTGCCAAAATGTCGAACGATTCAACATATATTTCAGTGACGCGACGCGTGATAGCGTTGCGATCTTGCCATTGGCGTGTGCGGAGTTTACCTTCGACATAGAGTTTAGTGCCCTTGTCGATGTAGCGCTCGGCTGTTTCGGCAGCTGCGTCCCACATCACAATCTCATGCCACTCAGTGCGTTCTGGGATTTGACGTCCATCGGAAGTAGTACGAGCTGGCTCATTAGTAGCCAGTGAAAAAGTTGCAACCGGACGCGATTCAACATACCTGATTTCAGGTTTGCGTCCAACATTCCCTACGAGTATAACTTTATTGACTGACATATTATTAATTAATTGACAAGGTAAAAGCCGAATTTCACTTGCTGTAGTGAGGCTCATATTGCACACTGCAACAGATTTTGCTATACAGCATACAAATTTAAGAAAAAACCCGCCAAAATCAAAATCCAATACCAGAAACAAAACATAAAGCCCCAAAAGAAACACATACCACTTAGAGAAACCGCTGATTGGCGCAGATTGAAAGGATTGGCGCAGATTTTTTTGTAAAGGCGCAGCTTCGCAGCGCAAAAATGGTGGGAGGGGCTTGTATGTGGCAGAGCCATTGCTCTGCCACGCCGAGGGGCTCGCGCCCCCGGTTACCATTAAGGCGTTGCGTTGCAGCGCTCTGCCTGAGCAATAGCGGAGGGCTGATGCGAGAGGATAGGAGACTTAGGTCGGCTAAGAAACCTATGCTACGCACTGGAGCGTTAGCAAAGGCAGCGGAAGCCAGAGCGATAGCGGAGGGCTGACGAGGGGGGATGGGAGGCTTAGGCGGCATAGGAGACCTATGCTGCGCAGGGGAGCGATAGCGAGGTAACGAGGATTGGCAATTAAATTTTAATTTGCAGGAATTTGCGATAATTGGTGGTTTATTTTGTTTTTAGGTGGGAATGTCGGGGAATTTTTGTAATTTTGTGGGTTGAATTCAATTAGGTGCTAATTAATCAGGTATTAGACATTATTCCGTCAAAAAATTAGGCATAATTCAATTAAGTATAGAAATAACAGAATCACGATATGGGATTTTTTAATAAATTCTTCTCTAAAGAGAAAAAAGAGACCTTAGATAATGGTCTTGAACGCACAAAACAGGGATTTTTCGGCAAATTGGCTCACGCTATTGCTGGTAAATCGAAAATTGACGACGATATTCTCGACAACCTCGAAGAGGTGTTTATCACTTCGGATGTTGGCGTGGAAACTACATTGAAGATAATCGACCGCATACAGGCTCGCGTTGCGAAAGATAAGTATGTTGGCACTGCTGATTTGCATAATCTATTGTGTGAAGAAATCACAGACCTACTCGTAGAAAACGATAAAGATGAGGAACTTGGTGATTTCGAAGTGCCTAAATCACACAAGCCACACGTAATTATGGTGGTAGGAGTCAACGGCGTTGGCAAAACAACCACTATCGGCAAAATGGCTTATCAATTCAAGGAGGCGGGCAACAAGGTGATGCTTGGTGCTGCCGACACATTCCGCGCTGCTGCAGTTGAGCAACTCGACGTGTGGGGTGAACGTGCCGGAGTGCCAGTAATCAAGCAGAAACTTGGCGCTGACCCTGCTGCTGTGGCCTACGACACATTGCAATCGGCTGTTGCCAACGACATTGATGTCGCAATCATCGACACTGCAGGCCGCCTGCACAATAAGAAAGGATTGATGGACGAGTTGACTAAGATACGCAACGTAATGCAGAAAGTTGTTCCGGGCGCACCTCACGAAGTGCTCTTAGTGCTTGACGGCTCAACTGGACAAAACGCATTCGAACAGGCTCGCCAGTTTGTAGCAGCAACTGATGTCAACGAGTTGGCAATAACCAAACTTGACGGCACCGCCAAAGGTGGTGTGGTGATTGGCATCAGCGACCAATTCAAAATTCCAGTAAAATATATCGGTTTAGGAGAAGGAATTAAAGACCTTCAAGTATTTGACAAGCGCGAGTTTGTAGAATCACTTTTCGGTAACAAACAGTAATGAAAAGTATCGACGTTATAACACTCGGATGCGCAAAGAATCTTGTTGATTCTGAGCGACTCCTCAAGATGCTCTCAGACAATGGATTTAAGCCTCGTCATGACCCAGATGAGAGCCTTGAGCCATCCTCAATTGTTGTAATCAATACTTGCGGTTTCATTGCCGATGCAAAAATGGAGTCAATCGATACCATACTTCGTTATGCCGCCGCAAAAGATGAAGGAAAGGTTGAGAAATTAATTGTAATGGGGTGTTTGTCTGAGCGTTATAAGAACGAGTTGCCAGAACAACTTCCCGAGGTTGACTCATTCTATGGCAAATTCGATTGGGACAAAATGGTAGCCGATTTAGTGCGCAATGTCAAAAATGACGACAGTTATAGCCGCATAATCACTACCAAACCTTCGCACGCATATATAAAGATAGCTGAAGGGTGCAACCGCTTCTGTGCCTTTTGCGCAATACCACTCATAACAGGGCGATACAAATCACGAAGCATCGAAGAGATTGTTGCCGAGGTTAAATCGCTCACCCAACAAGGAATCACAGAGTTCAACATCATAGCCCAAGACCTTTCGTCGTACGGAGTTGACCTATATGGCAAACACCGCTTGGCCGACCTTGTCAATGCAATTTCTGAGATAGAAGCGGTCAAATGGATACGCTTGCATTATGCCTATCCAGCCGACTTCCCATACGACATATTGCCAGTAATTCGCGAAAATCCGAAAGTATGTAAGTATCTCGACATCGCACTGCAGCATATCTCCGACCTAGTTTTGGCAAATATGCGTCGCCATTTTTCGAAAGAAGACACAATCGAATTGGTCAATCGCATACGCAGGGAAGTGCCTGGCATTCATTTGCGCACAACCCTTATGGTTGGGTTCCCAGGCGAAGGTCGCAAAGAGTTTAACGAGCTAATGAACTACGTTCGCGAAGCTCGATTTGAGCGCATGGGAGCTTTTGCATACTCTGAAGAGGATGACACCTATGCAGCCAAAAACTTAAAAGACAGCATCGACAAGCGCACCAAATCGCGCCGCTTAGACAAAATCATGGCGCTACAGGAAGAGATTGCCATGGAATTGCAATTGGAAAAAGTAGGCAGCATTCAAGAGGTTGTCATCGACCGCGAAGAGGATGAGTACTATGTAGGGAGAACACAATACGATTCTCCCGAAGTTGACCCAGAGGTATTCGTCGAC
>JAGBWK010000009.1 GCA_017629835.1 Muribaculaceae bacterium
GTATGCTCACGACTATCCCGGCAACTTTGTGCGTCAGCAGTATCTGCCAGATGCTTTGCAAGGCACGCGATTTTGGAATCCGTGTTCCAACCCAGCTGAGGACCGCATTGCTGAGCTCAATCGCTCTCGTTGGGGTTCGTCCGAGGATAAATAATCGGCTGAATTTCAAGAGAGAATCTATACCTACAAGTAGGAGAAATAGGCGACTTAGGCTTCATAGGTAACTTAGGCAGCCTATGAAGATGCGTTGGCTTACGGATGCGTAGGGGGTGTATGGGGTGTATGGGGAGGTATGGGGTTGGGGTGATTAATTTCGGTTGGAAGAGAGGGGGATTGAACATTATTGGGGGGCGAAATGTTATTTTTTTGAAAAACGTAGAATTGCGATGAGAATGTCAATTAGCGATGAAAAACGTTGATTCGCAATGCGTAGATGAAAAGACTAATGCTGAAGATATGAATCACACATAAATAGTTCACAATCAAATATTCTTAAACCATTATTTAAATTGTTATTTTTTTGAAAAATCATTACAACTATGAAAAAGACCGTCATGATGATTGCAGTCATCGCTATTGGCTCCGTCATCGCTGCCGTTCCGGCAAAAGCACAAGAAACTATTGTTGTTGAAGAGACTACAATCTTCGGCGAAATCGATTGTCAAGATCGCTATTACTCTACGTGGCGCGACAACTGGTTTATTCAGATGGGCGCAGGTATCAACGTTCCGTTTGTTGAAAATTATCTCACAACTGGCGACCCGAACTATCAAATCACAGCAACCTACAATCTTGGTTTCGGCAAATGGATGTCGCCATATTTGGGCTGGCGTATGACAATGTATTATGGCTCAATGCATTGGGATAATGGAGCGTACTCAAAAGCCAAAATGGCAAATGCTAATTTCGACATTATGTGGGATATGTTTAACTCCACTGCTGGCGCTAACCCCAAGCGAGTGTTTTCAATCATACCATTCGTAGGTGTGGGTGGTACATTCACGTGGGATTTTGATGCACCCTATTCCAACATATATAAATCGGGTGAAGAACTGAAGCAAAATGCGTGGTTGCTCCCTGTGTCGGCTGGTTTGCAACTCCGATTCCGCCTCTGTTCTTATGCTGATTTCTTCCTTGAAGGGCGTGCATCGCTTTATGGCGACAACTTCAACCTTTGCGCCTATGGCAATCCTATCGATGTTGACATCACTGCAATTGGTGGCTTCTCGTTCAATATTGGCGGAAGCAATTTCAAAACCTACAATCCATGCAATGATTTGACCTACATTCGCAGTTTGAATAATCGCATCAACACATTACGAAACGATTTGGCTGCTACTGCAACTGCGCTCGCTGCAGCTGAGGCTCAGCTCCCATGTCCCGAAGTAGAAGAGGAGGAAGTTATAATCGAACAGATTGTGGAAACATCGCCGCTTATGTCGACCGTACGCTTTGCTATCAATTCAGCACATATTTCGCCCGAAGAGATGATTAACGTTTACAACGTGGCTGAATATCTCAAAGCTAATCCTGATGTAAATGTGGAAATTGTGGGTTATGCCGACAAAGCAACTGGCACTGCTGACTACAACAAGACACTTTCGCATCAACGCGCTCAATCTGTTCACGATGCATTGACCAAGACCTATGGTATTGCCGCCAATCGTCTCTCGCTTCGAGCTGAAGGTAGCGCAACGCAGCCCTATGATGTCAACGACTGGAATCGCATCGTGATATTTGTGGCCGAATGATGCGTTCGAATAGATTGATGAACCAAATCTGAAGCCATACGGCAACGTAAAACATCGTTGATTTAACTTGAAGAATCTTCCACACAGGCAAATGGTCGGTGTGGAAGATTTGTCGTAAAAGGTGGATAGCGGCGATAATATTTATTTTTCGAGAATAAAAAATTGGAAATATAAATTGCTTTTCGCTGCAAAGATTGTAAATTTGTAGTTGAATTAATTACGGCATCGAAGGTAGGTTGCGCCCCCTCATAAAGAGCGAGAAAAGCAGCAGCGATGCTTCATCGAAGGATAAAAGACTAAACATATATTCAATTATGAAACTTTTTGAAAAAATGACACTGTGCGCTAAAGCCGACAAGCAGCGCATTGTGCTTCCAGAATCGACCGAACAGCGTACGCTCACGGCTGCCGACAAGATTCTTGCCGATGAAATCGCCGAAGTAATCCTTATTGGCGACCCAGCTGAGATAAATGCAAAAGCAGCGGAATTGAATCTTGGCAACATCGCAAAGGCTACGATTGTCAATCCTGCCGATGAGGCTGTAATCGACAAATATGCCCCTATCTTCTACGAGCTACGCAAGAGCAAAGGTGTGACTATGGAAGATGCTCGCAAAACTGCTCAGAATCCGCTTTATCTTGGTTGCTTATTGGTGAAAAATGGCGACGCCGACGGACAAGTTGCTGGCGCTATCAACACTACAGGCAATGTGCTCCGCGCTGCATTCCAAGTGATTAAGACAAAGCCTGGAATCAATGTGGTGAGCGGTGCATTCATTATGATGTTGCCCGATGGACTTGACTATGGAACCGACGGTGTGCTCATCTTTGCCGACTGCGCAGTAGTGCCCGACCCCTCGGCAGCTGACCTTGCTCAAATCGCCGTTTCGGCAGCTGAAACGGCTCGCGATATAGCTCACATCGAGCCTCGAGTATCAATCCTTAGCTTCTCAACCAAGGGTAGTGCTAAGCATGAGCGCGTTGACAAGGTGATTGAAGCTACTCGTTTGGCTCGTGAACTTGCTCCCGACCTGTTGCTCGACGGCGAGCTTCAAGCTGACGCATCACTCGTGCCAAGCGTTGCAAACCAAAAAGCGCCCGATTCGCCAATCAAGGGACGTGCAAATGTGCTCGTGTTCCCCTCGCTCGAAGTTGGCAACATTGCATACAAGCTCGTGCAGCGCTTAGGTGGCGTTGAGGCTGTAGGTCCAGTGCTTCAAGGTCTTGCTGCACCAGTCAACGACCTTTCGCGCGGCTGCTCACCCGAAGATATCTATAAAACAGTCATCATAACTTGTAATCAGGCTATCGGTGCAAAACAATCAAAATAATAGGCTAATCACTAATATCTAAACCTCTAATATCATTATGAAAATTCTTGTTCTCAACTGCGGAAGTTCATCCGTTAAATATAAATTGATTGATACGGCAACAGAAAATACCCTTGCTGAGGGTGGCGTTGAAAAAATCGGGCTCGAAGGTGGCTTTTTGAAATTCAAACGTCCCGACGGCTCAAAGGATATTATTGAACTTGGCAAGACTGACCACAAGGGCTCAGTTATGGCTATTCTCAATCTGTTGACCGATGCCAAAGAGGGTTGCATCAAGAGTTACGATGAAATTGACGCAGTGGGTCATCGCGTGGTTCACGGTGCTGAAAAATTCAATAAGAGTGTGCTTATCACCGACGAAGTGATTCAGCAGGTAAAGGATTGCTACGACATTGCTCCGCTCCACAATCCTGCAAATATCACTGGTATTGAGGCTATTTCGGCAATTCTACCCAATGTGAAGCAAGTTGGTGTGTTCGACACAGCATTCCACCAGACAATGCCAGCGAGCTCATATATGTATGCGCTTCCATATCGCTTCTATAAAGAAGACGGCGTGCGTCGCTATGGATTCCATGGTACAAGCCACCGCTATGTGTCGAAGCGTGTGTGCGAAATTTTGGGCGTCAATCCCAAGGATGTGAAGATAATCACTTGCCATATCGGCAATGGTGGCTCAATCACAGCTGTAGAGTATGGCAAGAGTGTTGACACATCAATGGGTCTTACACCAACAGAGGGGCTTATGATGGGCACACGAGTAGGCGACGTTGACCCCGGTGCGCTTACATTCCTTATGAAGAAGCATAACCTCTCAGCTGATGATTTGCAGACTATCATCAACAAGGAGAGTGGCGTGGCAGGCGTAAGCGAGCTTTCAAGCGATATGCGCGACATCGAAAGTGCCGTTGCAAATGGTCACGAGCGTGCAACTCTTGCTTTGGATATGTATGAGAAACGTATCGTAAAATATATTGGTGCTTATGCAGCTGAAATGGGGGGTGTGGATATCATCGTGTTCACTGGCGGTGTAGGCGAAAACCAAGTTGGCACACGCTCTGCAGTATGCCGTCCACTCGGATTTATGGGTGTGAAAATCGACGAAGAACTCAATTCAAAAATCCGTGGCGTAGAAACAGTGATTTCAACTGCCGACTCTAAGGTGAAGGTTGTGGTTGTTCCTACTGATGAAGAATTGATGATTGCTCGCGACACTGAGGCAATTGTCAATGGCCGTCAGCCCGAATAAGGACTATCGTATATATAATATAATGTGTCGCAGCGCTGATTTGCGTTGCGACACTTTTCTTGTGAGGTGTGATCATAGGTTGCATAGGTCTCTTAGGTAACCTAAGGAACGATAAGAGATGAGGGTAATTGTTGGGAGGGGGATTAGCCGCGGGTGAGTTGGCGGTAGGTGGTGGGGGATGAGCCCATGATTTTGGTGAATATTCGTGTGAAATAGCCAGTGTCGTCGTAGCCGAGTTTGGCGGCAATTTGATTGACTTTCATCTCGGTGTTGTCGAGCATGTTGGCAGCGGCTTGCATTTTCAGTAGGTTGAAGTAGGAGAGTGGTGCGTGGCCGATGCTTTTGCGGAAGAGTGATGCGAAGTGGTTGGGGGTGTAGCCAGTGAATTCGGCAAGTTGGCTAAGGGTTAGGTGTTTTTCAATGTTTTCCTTCATGTAGTGCACTGCTACGTGGCAGATGTTGTCGTTGGAGGGTTCTTTGTTGCCAGAGTTTGCGCGACGAAAAACGTCGACGTAGCGTATTGAGCCGAAGAAGTGGTGCAGGATAGAGTGGGCGTAATGGAGATTTTCGCGGTTGTAGCCCGACTTGAGTGTGAATAGCATTTCTTCGAACAGCGACAGGCGGTCGGAGATGCGCGAGGTGGCAGAAGGCTCGGCGGTGTGAGGCACTTGTAGGCCTTCGGCATTGCGTGCGGCGACTGAGCCATTGAAGTGAAACCAATAAATCGACCATGGATTTTTGGGGTCGGAGCCATATGAGTGGGGCTCGCCAGCGGGTAGCACAAAATACTGATTTGGGCCGATTTCGTGACGGCTATTTCCGTATTTATACCAGCCTTTGCCTTCGGAGCAGTAGATGAAAATGTATTGAGGTATGGGCTCGTTGCGTTCGCGGAAATGATGTCGAGCTTTGGGGTAGTAGCCTATGTCAGTTAGATATAGCAGTTGACAATAGGGGTCTTGCTCCATGTAATCGATAATCATTTTAGGGATGATGAGCGATCGTTCGCCTTTGAAGCCGTCTTTAATTTTCAGCATAGAGAGGTGATGTTTATTATGTGTGGCAATGTATCGGCTGTATGCCAAATAGTTAGATTGGGTTTTGGACTGTTTGCAAAAATGGCAGTATCAATAAATGATGTCGCAAATATAAGTAAAAATCGTAAGATTGTCCATATTTTATCTAATAAAATCCATTGTAAGCAAGATATAAAGGTTATAATTTTGCAACAGATACGATATGTGTCCAATACCAGAGAAACAAATCCTTAAAATATTATGAATAAGTTTAACAAATCATTTACGTATTTTATTTGCGTGGTATCCGCTATGGGCGGCTTGCTATTCGGTTATGACTGGGTAGTGATAGGTGGCGCAAAGATTTTCTATGAACTATATTTCGATATTGCAGATGTCCCCACAATGCAGGGATTGGCAATGAGTATTGCACTTGCAGGGTGCTTAATCGGCGCAGTTACAGCCGGCTCGCTCGCCGACCGCATCGGGCGCAAGAAATTGCTGATAGTATCGGCTATTATTTTTGGCGTAACAGCCTATGGCACAGGTGCGTTCGACGTGTTTGGGTGGTTCCTCGTAGTGCGCTTCCTTGGTGGTATTGCCATTGGTATTGCATCGGGTCTTTCTCCTATGTATATTGCCGAAGTAGCACCTCCCAGTATTCGTGGTAAACTTGTGTCGCTCAATCAGTTGACTATCGTTATTGGTATCCTTTCGGCACAGGTTGTCAATTGGCTTTTGGTTAGTGATGATCAAGCATGGAACATTGATATGGCATGGCGTTGGATGTTCTGGGCTGCTGCAGTGCCCTCAGTAGTATTCCTCGTGTTGGCATTCTTCATTCCAGAGAGCCCACGTTGGTTGTTCCTCAAGAAGCGTTACGACGAAGCAAAAGATATATTGTCGAAGATTGGTGGCGAAGATTATGCTGAGTCAGAAACTCAGGGCTATTTGGCATCGGAAAAGGATGCAGCGCAGCAAGCTGGGCTCAAAGTGTTGTTCAGCCGTCCTTACCGCTTAGTGCTTCTGATTGGTATCGTTGCAGCAATGTTTCAGCAATGGTGTGGAACAAACGTAATCTTCAACTATGCTCAGGAGATATTCAAGAGCGCAGGCTACGAAGTTGGCGATACATTCTTCAATATTGTAGTGACAGGTATTGCAAACTTGGTGTTTACGTTTGTGGCAATATATACAGTTGATAAGCTCGGTCGCCGATTCCTTATGCTATTTGGTGCTGCAGGGCTTGCTGTGATTTATTTCATACTTGGTGGTTGCTATCAATTGCAACTGACAGGCTTTGGTATGGTGTGCCTTGTGGTATTGGCAATCGCTTGCTATGCAATGACGCTTGGCCCTGTCACTTGGGTGCTTCTTGCAGAGATATTCCCCAACAAAGTGCGCGCGATAGCCGTAGCTACATCGACATTTGCCCTTTGGCTTGCAAGCTGCTTGCTCACCTACACATTCCCATTGCTCAACGCAGCACTTTCAACAGGTGGTACGTTCTGGGTATACGCAACAATCTGTGCATTAGGCTTCATCTTCTTCTGGTTCAAGCTTCCCGAAACTAAGGGTAAGACACTTGAACAGCTTGAGGACGAACTCGTTAAGAAATAATTCAACTTAAAGAATAAGTAAACATATAACACATATTATGGTAAAAGCTTGGAAAGAACAGGTTGTAATCCCAACTTACGAGCCTGGCGCACCAGAGAAAAATCCTATCTTTCTCGAAAAACGCGTGTATCAAGGCAGTAGCGGTGTGGTTTATCCCTATCCAGTAATTGAGTCAATCTCCGACGAGAAAACCGACCACACATACAATGCCGTATTCATTGAAAATGAGTATATCAAAGTGATGATTCTGCCCGAATTGGGTGGCCGCATACAAATGGCGTATGACAAGATTAAGGAGCGCCATTTCATCTACTACAATCAGGTGATTAAGCCTGCGCTCGTGGGTCTTGCAGGTCCATGGATATCGGGTGGTATTGAGTTCAACTGGCCTCAGCATCATCGTCCTTCGACATTTATGCCTGTCGATTGCAAAATTGAGGAGAATGCCGACGGCTCAGTGACCGTGTGGGTCAATGAACGTGAACGTATGTTCCACCAAAAGGGTATGGCAGGCTTCACGCTGCGTCCCGGTCACGCATATATCGAAATCAAGGGTGTGCTTTACAATCCCACCCCAATGCCTCAAACCTTCCTTTGGTGGGCTAACCCAGCTGTAGCTGTCAACGACGACTATCAGAGCGTGTTCCCACCAGATATTAACGCTGTATTCGACCATGGTAAACGTGCTGTAAGCTCGTTCCCCATTGCTACCGGCACATATTATAAAATGGACTATTCGGCAGGTGTCGATATCTCCAACTATCGCAACATCTACGTGCCCACTTCGTATATGGCTGTCAACTCGAGATACAATTTCGAGGGTGGTTACGAGAATGATACTCAGGCTGGTATGCTTCACGTTGCATCGCACCACGTCTCTCCCGGCAAAAAACAGTGGACGTGGGGTAATGGCGACTTCGGTCGAGCTTGGGACCGCAACCTTACAGATGAAGATGGTCCATACATCGAACTTATGGCAGGTGTATATACCGAAAATCAGCCCGACTTCACTTGGCTTATGCCATACGAGGAAAAAGCATTCACGCAGTATTTCCTACCATATCGTGAGCTTGGCATCGTGAAGAATGCAAGCAAGGATATTCTGCTCAATATTGACCCAGTTGAAGAGGGACGTGTAAACCTCAAATTGTTTGCAACATCGGCTCGCGACATCAATGTCAAGTTGATGAATAATGAGGGCGCTGTGATTTGCGACAAGAATATAAGCGTTTCGCCTGAGAATGTTTACGACGAAGTGATTGAGGTGGGAGCTACACAGTTTGCCGACCTGCGTGTTATCATTGCTGATATGGCAGGAAAAGAACTCCTCACTTGGGAGCCTGAACCTGATGAAGTTCGCCCAATTCCCGATGCAGCCGAAGCAGCTCTTCGCCCCGAAGAAATCAAAACTGTAGAGCAACTTTTCCTCACAGGCTTGCACCTCGAACAGTATCGCCACGCTACATTTAACCCAGTAGATTACTATGAAGAGGGTTTGCGTCGCGATCCTATCGACTACCGATGCAACAATGCTCTCGGACTTTGGTATATCCGCAAAGGCCGATTCGATAAGGCAGAGCAGTATCTGCGCACAGCAGTGAAAGTACTGACTAAGCGCAATCCTAATCCGTATGACGGCGAACCATTGTATAACCTTGGCGTTGCGTTGAAATTCCAAGGCCGTTTCGACGAAGCATACGACAAATTCTATAAGGCAACGTGGAATGCAGCATGGCAGGATGCTGGTTACTTTGCTTGCGCGCAAATTTCGGCAATGCAAGGTCGACTCGACGATGCACTCTATGAAGTGGATCGCTCACTTGTGCGCAACTGGCACAACCACAAAGCTCGCGCATTGAAAGCCGCGTTGCTCGTAAAATTAGGTCGCGAAGAGGATGCTAAGCGTTGGATTGCTGAATCGCTCGCTATCGACCCATTCAACTTTGGTTGCGTATGGGAAGGTATTAAGATTGGATGCGAAGGTTGCACGCTCGACTATCTTGCTGAGATGATGCGCAACGACGAAAACGATTACGACCAGATTGCTCTCGACTATAATGCTGCTGGTGGCTACGACGATGCTGTCGCTATCTGGAAAATGGCAGTAGCTAATGGCGCAGTTACGCCAATGAGCCGCTACTATATGGGATATTGCTACGCAATGTCGGGCAAAGAAAGCGAAGCTAAAGCCACATTCAAAGAAGCGGCTACAATTGCCCCCGATTTCTGTTTCCCCAACAGATTGGAAGCAATTCTCGCGCTGAATATGGCAATGGCAATGAACGAAAACGATGCTCGTGCACCATATTATCTTGGTAACCTCTACTACGACAAGCGTCAGTACGACCTCGCAATTTCGTTGTGGAACAAATCGGCTGAGCTTGAGCCTACGTTCCCAACAGTGTCGCGCAACCTTGCGTTGGCTACATTCAACAAGCTCGACGACAAGCAGAAAGCGCTCGAATTAATGGAGCGTGCGTTTAGCCTTGACACTACCGACTCACGCGTGCTCATGGAGCTTGACCAACTGTATAAGCGTCTTGGACATGATCATGCGAAGCGTTTGGCGTTCCTCGAACAATATCCCGAACTCATCAAGCAACGCGACGACCTGCTGCTCGAACAGATTACGCTGCTCAACCTCACTGGTGATTACACAAAAGCAATGCAGCTTCTTGACGGCCATATTTTCCACCCATGGGAAGGTGGCGAAGGTAAGGTGCCTGCACAGTATCAACTTTGCCGCGTAGAATTGGCTAAGAAAGCAATCGAAGAGAATCGCCCAGCTGAGGCTGTGAAGCTGCTTGAAGAATGTTTGGTTTATCCTCATCACCTCGGTGAAGGCAAACTCTACGGTGCCCTCGACAACGATTTCCTCTATCTCCTCGGTAAGGCTTACGACCTTATGGGTGAGCATAACAAGGCTGTTGAATGTTGGACTGCTGGCACAAATGCGCCAACTGAGCCTGCTGCAGCGCTGTACTATAATGATGCTGCTCCCGATAAACTATTCTACGCAGCGATGTGTGAACGTGCACTCGGCAATGAGGCTAAGGCTCGCAGCCGCTTCAACCGACTCGTAGTTTATGGCGAACAGCATATCTTCGACGATATGAAGCCCGACTATTTCGCAGTGTCGTTGCCCGACTTGCTCGTATGGGACGGCGATTTGACTGAAACTAACCGTGTACACTGTTTGTATATGATGGGTCTTGGTCACTACGGATTGGGCGACAAGGCTAAGTCGGATAAATTCCTCGACGAAGCGCTCCAAATCAATCCTAACCATATCGGCATTTATGCTTCAAAATCGTTTATGACATACAACGATAAGTAATTGAACTATAGTAATGTAATATTTTTGCATAGGTAATAGGTAACACACTATGGTAAAAAAGAGGAGAGCCGGTGATGAGCCGGCTCTCTAATTTTTGTATGCGAAATGTAAGAAGGTGCGGGAGGATTGGGAGAGGGGCTCAGAGTTTAGTGTTTAGTGTGGAGGATAGGGTGATGTTAGAGGATTGGGGCGAACAGTCGCATTAGTGACTCTGCAATCTTCGACGACACTGGTCGCTTAGCCCAGTTTTGTGGTTGAACGAGGGTGGAATTGCTGAGGTCTTCCATGAAGCGGGCTGTGAGTCGGCTATTGAATTCCTTTGAATAAAGGAATAGGTTGCTTTCGAAATTGTGTTCAAAGCTGCGGAAGTCGAAGTTGGTTGAGCCAACAGAGCAGAATTCGTCGTCGACAATCAGGGTTTTGCTGTGGAGCATTCCCTCTTCGTAGAAATACACTTTTATGCCGGCTTGCAAGCACTCCTTGATGTAGGATAGCGAAGCGTAGTGCATCAAAACGGAGTCGGTGGTTCGTGGAATCATAATCCTGACGTCGATTTTTGATAGCGCAGCGGCTTCGAGCGCGCGGAGCAATGCGTCGGTGGGCAGGAAATAGGGGGTTTGCAAGTAGATTGATTTTTTAGCATTGCCAATGGCTTTGAGGAAAACCATTGCGATGTTGCTCCAATTGCTTGCTGGGCCCGATGTCACGAGCTGCATACTGATGTTGCTGTCGGTTGGGGGGCAATCGTCGGGCGAGAAGTCCTCTGGAATAGGTTGCCCCATGAAATGCCAGTCGGTAGCGAATGAGTGGTTGAGCGAGCGGATGATAGGTCCTTTGAGGCGCAGGTGGGTGTCGCGCCATGTTTTGAAACGTCCGCCAGTGACGTATCTGTCGGCAATGTTCATGCCACCGATATAGCCGATGTTGCCGTCGATAATAACGATTTTGCGGTGGTTGCGCCAATTTATGCGGCTGCCAAGGAATGGAAATGTAACCTTAAAGAATGGGTATATCTCCACTCCGGCATTGGTCATTCGCTTGATGAATTTGCGTGAGGTTTTGAAGCTTCCAACGTGGTCGTAGATTATTCGCACCGTAACGCCTGCTTTGGCTTTTTCGATGAGTGCGTCGGCAACTTGCTTGCCTATTTCGTCGTCGTTGAATATGTAATATTGTATGTAGATGAATTTCTGAGCGTTGCGGATGTCGTCGAGGAGCACGTCGAATTTCTCCTTGCCCGACTCCATGATTGTGGCTTCGTTGTTGCTATAGCAAGGGGAATTTACCAACGAATGTCCGAGCTTGATTTGCTGGATGCTTTCGGCGGATAAGCCGCTTCGCGAGGCAACGAAATTAGTGGCGTGTTCGTAGCGTTTAAGTCGGCGACGATTGCGCTTCGAGATGAAGCGTTTGTTTTTGATGCTTCTTCCAAACAGGATGTAGAGGCCTAATCCAACAACTGGTACAACGAGAAGCACCGTAATCCACGCCAACGATTTTACGGGATTGCGGTTTTCGGAAATTATCACGCCAATAATCGAAAGGATAGTCAGGACGTAGAGAATGTTCAGCGTCCAGTAGAGCCAGTTGGCAATATATATGCTTGCTAAAATCATAACTATGTGGTGTTACAACGCTTAGCAGTGAGGTTTGGTTTGCAATTCAATGGCGAAATTGGTGTGAAATCAGCGTGTTAACCCTCTTGCCTTAGTTTTTATGGTATCTGTGAGAGTGTGTTAGTCCAATCGTTGGTTGAGGTCGTCGTTGAGTAGGTCGACGATGAGTCGCAATTCGTAGAGTTGATTGTAGAGCGGCAGATTGCTCTCAGTCAGGTTAGGGCGATTGCGAACGAGTATGCGCCACATGCGTTCGCCCATTTCAACACGAGCTACAAACGCAGTGTCGGCCATAGCTTCGAGGAATGCATCGTCGAAATCTTGCGAGTCGTTTTCGTCAAGGAGTGAGTTCAGTCGGTCCTGTTGCTCTTGCAGAAGGATGCGGTCTTGCTCAATCATTTCGGCAGTTTCTTCTGGCGAAAGTTCACGCTCTGAGGCTATGTTGCAAAGCTCAGTAGCACGTTCCCGGTCGTAACCCGACTGAGAACATGCTGTCAGAGCTAAAAGCAGTATGAGAAGATATTTCTTCATCAATTGATTGATAGTTTGACGATTACATAATGCCGCGTTCGCGGAGACGGCATTGCCAAGCCCATGCTGAGCGCATTGTGTCGTCGATAGGAGTTTCAGCTTTCCAGCCTAAAACTTCGTTGGCGTAAGTTGGGTCGGCCCATACTTTTTCGATGTCGCCAGCGCGGCGTCCAACAATCTTGCGAGGCACTTTTACGCCAGTTGCGCGTTCGAACGATTCAAGCAATTCGAGCACCGATACGCCGTCGCCTGTGCCGAGGTTGAAGATTTCGATTTTTTCTTCCGATTTGTCTTCGAGCATACGTTCAACTGCTACAACGTGAGCTTTTGCAAGGTCAACGACGTTGATATAGTCGCGGATGCAAGAGCCGTCGCGAGTGTTGTAGTCGTTGCCAAACACGCTGAGTTCTTTGCGGATGCCGATAGCGGCTTGAGTAACGTAGGGTATAAGGTTTTGAGGAACGCCGTTGGGCAATTCGCCAATTTCAGCCGATGGGTGAGCGCCTACAGGGTTGAAGTAGCGAAGGATTACGCTCTTATATGGTGCTCCGGCATAGATAGCGTCGGTGATAATCTCTTCTGAGATTTGCTTAGTGTTGCCGTAGGGTGAAGTAGCTTTTTTGATTGGCGATTTTTCGGTAACAGGGTTCACGTCGGGCTCGCCATAAACGGTGCAAGATGAAGAGAATACGATGCCTTTTACGTCGTTTTCGCCCATGAGGTCGAGCAGGTTGAGCAATGTGTTGAGGTTGTTGCGATAGTAGAGGATAGGTTTGGTCATTGATTCGCCAACAGCCTTGCTTGCTGCAAAGTTGATGATGCCTTTGATGTCGGGATAGTCGGCAAACAATTTTTTGAGTGCATCGAAATCGGTGCAGTCAGCTTCGACGAAGTCGGGGCGAATGCCGGTGATGCGTTCAATGCCGTCGATAACGTCAGCGTTGGAATTCGATAGGTTGTCGATAATGACTACCGAGTAGCCAGCATTTTGGAGTTCGACTACGGTGTGTGAGCCAATGTAGCCAGTGCCACCAGTGACGAGGATTCTACCTTTTTGATTGCTCATGGTTGGTTATTTATTAAGTAAGGAATAGCGGTTAAAAAAAGGATTCACGTACTTTGAAGAAAACATTCGTCGATGTTGCAAATCAGCAATATAGACAGATGAAGTCGTCAAAATAAATGCAGATTCACAAAGTTAAAAAAAATTGGCAAAGTTCACAACTCAAATCACTAATTTGTTGCCTAAATTCTTTCACGACACCCCTGTATGACTTAGATTTCGCCTAATTTCTACAAATAATTGGAGGAAGATAGAGGGGGCTTGGGGCGATTGCAGCGGTAGAGAGTGTGAATTAATGTGTGTTGGAGGGGGCGATGACGTGCATTTGGCAGTTCTTGCAGTCGAAGTCGAGGCGATAACTGAAGCCTGCTCCGCGTAGCCACAAGGGGCTTTTGAGGTTTTTGCCTGAGGCTTCTTTTAGGCATGCGCCTAATTCGCGACGCAAGCAGTAGCGTGTGGTCATCACGCGCAAATCTTCCAGCGGGAGCTGCTTGTTGGCTTCGAGTGCAGGCTCAGCGACTTTGCATCCAATTGATTCGTAAAACTCGCGCGCCATACTGTTGGAAATGTTGTCGTGGCGAGTTGCTACAGCGGGAGCATTTGCGATTTCGGCTTCAGGCTTGCGTCGATAGGTGCGGCGCTTTGTAGCTGAGAGGGTTAGCATCAGTGCGTCGATGAGTTTGCGTCGCAACTCGGATAGAACTGAGGCTGGGATAAATGCGTCGCCTACGAGGTCGGTGAAATGCTCAATGCTGAATATCGTGTTGCCAAATTTCCTAAGAGTGCGTTCGCGATAGCCATTGTCTGGCTTTTCCGACTTTTGATATGGGATGTCGATGCTTACGGATATGGTGCCAATGTCGTTGACGTCGCCGTCTAAAACGAGTGTGGCATTATTGCCGCTCTCGCTTGGCTTGTGAGAAATTAGTCGTGCGGTTAGCGAAATGGGTATTAGTCGGGTGGCAGTAGGGCGCTCCATTGATTCTTCCCATTGGCGGTCGTAAGAGCGGTAGAGCTGAGTGCCGTTAGGTAGTTGCAACGACTCGAAAAGGTGGATTCTGCGACCTTCGATGCGGTTGGCGCGAAAGCCGCCACTTATGCCGTCGGGAGTGATGTAGGTCAATCCGTCGCCATTGGAGAGCGTGGATGCTGTTTTATCAGTCGATTTGTGGTTGAATTCAATCAGTTTGCCATTGCAGGAGCGCACTTCGCCGACTAATTCGCCTACAGCTTTAGGGGAGTCGAACGTAGCGAGAGAGCCTCGTTGTGGCTTCGTGAAGAAATAGTCGGTGTAACCGCGGTTGAACGACTTGCGAAGGTCGGGTGTGAACGACATGACGCTCTGCCCGCGTGAAGGTCGGTAATATTTATCGGGGTTTGCGGCGATGATTTTGTCGAGTTGCTGGCGGTAGGCAGCAACGACATTTTTCACGTAGGAAGGATCCTTCAATCGGCCCTCAATCTTGAACGATGCGACGCCAGCTTCAGCCATTTGAGCCAACGACTCAATGCGGTTGAGGTCGCGCAACGATAAGAAATGCTTTTGGCGAGCGATTGTACGCCCCTCGCCGTCGATAAGGTCGTAGGGTAGGCGACACATTTGAGCGCAATTGCCACGGTTGGCGCTGCGCCCATTATTGACGTAACTTGCCTGACAATCACCACTATAACTAACGCATAAAGCGCCATGCACGAATGCTTCGACAGGGACATCGGTAGCATTGCACACCTCTTTCAATTCCTGTATGTTAAGCTCGCGAGCAACTACGATTTGGGAGAATCCGAGCGACTGAAGCATTCGGGCTTTCGCGGCGTTGCGAGTGTCCATTTGAGTTGAAGCATGCAACTCAATCGGGGGGATGTTCATTCGAAGGATAGCAGTGTCCTGCACTATCAGAGCGTCAACACCGATGCGATAGAGGTAGGCAATCATGCGCTCCACGTCGGCGAGTTCGTCGTCGAAAATTATCGTGTTGACCGTCACATAGACTTTCACTCCGTAGGGTGCTGCGAAATCCACCAACTGGCGGATGTCGTCGAGCGAATTGGTGGCGCGGCAACGTGCTCCATGGCTTGGCGCACCGATATAAATGGCGTCGGCACCATGAAGTATAGCTTCGCGAGCCGTAGAGAGGTCACGAGCAGGAGCTAAAAGTTCAAGCGGTCTCATCGTTGCTGCGAGTTAGTTGGTCAAGTATTTCAAACGCTTCGGGACGTCCGGCATTGATAAGTGCTGGAACGTGAGCGTCGCTGTTGACAATCAAAGGAGTGCCAGCATCAAGCAAGCGTTGCCAATGCTGCACAGCTGGAAACATGCGGTTGTGTTCGCGGTATGCTTTGGTGTTGATTTCGACGGTGATACCAGCTGCGATTATCTTGTCGATGAGCTCATTCACAAGGGCTTGATACCATTGCTCGCTCTCGATGCCAGGCTGATAATGCGAGGCGTTGTGCCCGATTTTGTCGAAATGTCCAATGATGTCGAATCCGCCAGCTTCGACCATGCGGATTGATTGTTCGTAGAACTTTTCAATCACGTAGCGAATGTCGTTGTGGAAGAAGTCCGACATCTTGCGGCGGAATGATTCGAAACGGCCGTCGATGTCGACATAGTGCCCCTCCTGCGAGGTGATGAAGTGTATCGAGCTAATGGTGTAGTCGAGGTTGAGCGACTGAAAATAGTCGTTGGTTGGTCCCCAGTGTTCCCCTAAATAGTCAATCTCCATTGAGCGGTAGAATTGGCAGTGGTCGCCGTGGGTTTTCGCTATGCGGTCGAACTCACGATTGTAGTCGTCGACGTGGCTACGAGTCATATTGCAGGTCGATGCGATAGGAATGGGGGAGTGGGGCGAAAATCCGTAGTGAGTGAATCCGCGAGCAACTACTTCGCGAGCAAACGCTTCCATTTGGGCGCGTCCGTCGCAAAATTCGGTGTGGGAATGAAAAGTGTAGTTGCGGCTGCCTTGTAGGATTTTGCGGAAATCAATCATAGAGCGGTGCTTAGCGGATTTCGGCGCGGATAATGTCGTTTTTCACTCGAGCGAGGTCGTTTTGAGCGTTGACAAGGTCGCGCTCAAGATAAAGAATCTCCATTTCGAGTGTGGTGTCGCCTTTAGCGTATTTCACACGCAACGCTTCGAGTTGCTCTTTGAGGTCGGCAATCTCGTTGCTGAGGTCGACGTAGCGTCCCATTGCTTCGCGTGCTTGAGGATTTGTGAAATCTTCGTAGCGAGTAAGGTGTTTGCCGTCGGGGAGTGTGAAATCAAACTGTTGCGATGCAGCCGATTTCTGAGGTATAATAGCTGCTACTTTGTTGAGCAGTGCAGAGTAGTCGGCGTTCTTTTCCCACGTAGAACGAATCGAAGTGATATGTGCACGGTCGGCCAATGAAGGGTCGTTGATGTCGACATTGATACGCAATTCTGACGGGATGAACATGTAGATAGTCAGTTTGTCGCCGAGTTTGTTGCGGTCGGTTGCCCACCAGCCTACACCTGTCATTTCGTCGATAGCAAGCATATAGTCGTCGGCAGCGGAATTGTAGGGCATGCCGATGTTTTGGGGTTGAAGGAAGCCAGTGCCATTGTTGCGAGCGATGAAAATGTCGTAGCCACCAAGCGATTCTGAACAGTCGGATGCGAAGTAGAGGGTAATGCCGTCGGCCATTAGGAATGGATAGTTAGCATTGCCGTCGCCGCCGAGGTGGTCGCCGAGTGCTACGGGTTCTTCCCATGTGCCGTCGGCCAAGTAATTGGTTGTGCAGAGGGTGCTTTTGCCTGTTGATACGTCGGTTGCACTCCAAATCATTTCGCGACGGTCCTCAGTGCGATAAACGCTCGTTGGCTCGCTGAATGGGAATCCAGAGGGGAGCAAATCGATAGTGTTGAGTGAGCCGCTTTCGTGCGTGAGTTGGTATGCTTCGAAGAAATTGCG
Organism: Muribaculaceae bacterium; assembly: GCA_017629835.1. Classification (GTDB taxonomy): domain Bacteria; phylum Bacteroidota; class Bacteroidia; order Bacteroidales; family Muribaculaceae; genus JAGBWK01. The sequence goes on from JAGBWK010000009.1 coordinate 17,448, forward strand.
TTTGTCGACGGTAATCGAGTCGATAATCTGAATTTTCTCCACTCGGTCGAGCATTGTGCGTATTTTAGTCATACGTTCTTCGACTGCGCCCGACTCGTCGGGCAACTGTTTGCGCTTGTTTTTGGTAAGTCGCGCCTTGTAATCAGTGATATATTGCTCAGCAGCAGCAATGTCGTAGCGTTCGGTAGCGATGGCTGCCAATGTGAGGTAGGCATTGTAAGCGTCGAGTTCTACAGCGCGAGTGTAAGCCTCGATTGCTTCGTCGAGACGTTGGTCGGCTTCGTAGCATTTGCCGAGCAGATAGCAGGCGTCGCCACTTTTAGGCTTAGCTTTGGAGATAGAGTCGGCTGCAGCGGTAGCTTCAGCCACGTTGCCACTCTCCAATAGCGATTGCACCTGTTCGAGCGTTAGCTCCTCGGCATAAGCAGTGAGCGACAATAGTATGGCGATAAAAGTTGCTTTCAATTTTTTCATATGGCAAAATTAGTGATTTTTCTTTTAATAATAGTGAAATAGTCATATCGATTTTGTTATTTCTTTATAAATCATTAAATTTGCTTCAGATAATTTAGAGTTTAGTACCTGAAAATAATATATCAAAATGCTTCTGTTCTACTATATTTATGCAATAATAATTGCCTTGCCACTGTTTATCACATCAACAATTCTATGCTGTGTGTCAATAATAATCTGTGCGCCAATAGGTTTAGGCCCAGCGTGTGCCAACTATGCAGTGAAAGCGTGGTCGTGGTTTACGTGCTACGTTTTCTTGGTGAGAGTAAAGGTTGAAGGGCGCGAAAATGTTGACAAGCGAAATTCGTATGTCTTTGTGGCTAATCATCAAGGGGCATTCGATATATTTGCAATCGGTGGTTTCCTCGGTCATCATTTCCGTTGGATGATGAAGAAAAGCCTCCGCAAAATATTCCTCGTAGGGTATGCATCCGACAGAGCAGGATATATTTTTGTTGACCGCTCAAGTCCTTCGGCTATACGCCGCACTATTGCCGACGCTCAGCAGCGTCTACGCGACGGTGCATCGTTGGTGGTTTTTCCTGAGGGCACTCGTACACCCGACGGCACATTGAAGCCATTTAAGCGTGGCGCTTATCAGTTGGCTCTCGAATTCAAATTGCCTTTGGTGCCTATCACTATCGACGGCTCATATAAGGTGATGTCGCGTAATTCGATATTCCCTCGCCCCGGCGTGATTAAGCTGACTATTCATAAACCTATTCCAGCACCAGAAAACGAGACGGAACGCGCTGAAGTAATGGATATTACACGTCAAGCAATCGCATCAGCTCTTCCGCAGTGATTGGCTGATAATATACAAAACTACGCTCACAGATAGACTCCACTTATGTTGCCATATATCTATTATTTGTTGCCATTGTTTGCGCCTACGAAAGCGAAGGTCACGGGGCGTTTTACGATTAAAACAACGAATCAAGATGAATCGCAAGGTGGGTCGGATGAGCAGTTAGTACAACAATCTCAACCCTCAGAACCAGCACAATTCACTATTAATATCAATTCAAAAGAGTCGCAGCGCAAGGTTTGGCGGAGAAGACGCAAAGCTAAGTCGTCGCAGCGCAATAACTCGGCCATTAGCAAGTTTTGGAATAAGATTAATATAAGTCATCCTGCAAAGCCATGGTTGTATATTGCGTTAGCTGTAATTTTGGGTTTGTTGGCACCCTTGATGTTGGTTTTTGGTTGGTTAGGCATATTGTTGTGTTTATTTTGTCTTGCGGGAGTTTGGGCTAATGTCACTCACTACAAATACTATTATGGTAAATCGGCGAAAAACACTAATACAGAGTCCAGTGAAAGGTGTTGGTAAAGGCGTTCAACAATCTGAATAAGTGAATGATATAAAAATAAGAGAGGCGGTCTAACGGGTGTTAGGCTGCCTCTCTCTGACAATGTGATGAATGAAGAATAGAAGTAAATTACTACCTATTTATTTGATGAGATATTGCGATGAGATTGATTCGAAGTTGTGTACGCGGCGAATCGTGTCGGCAAACATACTTGCTACGCTCAGAATAGTCACTTTCTTAGAGCCCTTGTTGTAGGGGATTGAGTTTGTGAAAATCATTTCGCAGAGTCCACTTGCATCAACGCGCTCAGTAGCAGGATCGCTCATGATTGCGTGCGAAGCTAATGCGCGAACCGATTTAGCACCGTTTTCTACCATTAGGTCGGCAGCTTTAGTGATAGTGCCAGCGGTGTCGACCATGTCGTCGATAAGGATTACGTTCTTATCTTTAACGTCGCCGATGATAGTCATTGTGGCAACGACGTTGGCTTTAGCGCGCTGTTTGTGGCAGAGAACCAAAGGAATGTTGAGGTATTTAGCGTAGCTGTTGGCACGCTTAGCACCACCAACGTCGGGAGTTGCAATCACGAGGTCGGGCAAGTTGAGCGATTGGATGTATGGAATGAATACCGATGAGCCATAGAGGTGGTCGACCGGTACGTCGAAGAATCCTTGAATCTGGTCGGCGTGTAAATCCATAGTGATAACACGGTCGACGCCAGCTGTAGTCAGCAAGTTGGCGACAAGTTTGGCTGCAATTGACACACGGGGCTTGTCTTTGCGGTCCTGACGAGCCCAACCGAAGTAAGGCATCACAGCGATGATTGACTTAGCTGAAGCTCTCTTAGCAGCATCAATCATAAGCAGAAGTTCCATTAAGTTGTCGCAGTTGGGGAATGTAGACTGGACGAGATAAACTTCGCAACCGCGGATAGATTCCTCAAATGAGACTTCAAACTCGCCGTCGGCAAAGTGCTGGATGTTCATCTGTCCGAGGGGCAAACCGAGTTCCTGACAGATTTCTTCGGCCATATAGCGCGAGTTTGTTCCAGAGAAAATCTTAATAGGGGGAAGTGCTGAATTCATTATAGTGAAATTTGTAGTTGAATGTCTGTTTTGTGTTTTGCCTTAGTCGATGTTTACCACGTTTTCGTCGCTTCGGTCAACGAGTTTGTTGTGCTCGATTTTCCAAATTACGGCGTTCATCGGTGTGGGTATATATGTTTTGAAAGGCTGGTCGGAGCTGAATTCTTTCACGGCTGTCATACCTGAGAGTAATTCGGTCATTTCGCCGCGACCTTCGGGTATGTTGAGCAACTCGAATGCGTGGCGTGGGATGTTGATTTGCATCTCGGCCGAATGGCTGTGGTCGAAATTGACTGCGATGAGCAGCGTCGTTTTGCCATAGCTGCGTAGGAATGCGTATTGGCGGTGAGGGTTGAAATGAGGGTTGTCGTAGTTGACGTACATCACGTCGAAGAAACGGCCTTGCGATAGGCATTTCTCTTTGTTGCAGAGCGTGAGTATCTGTTTGTAGGTTTCGCGGAGGCGTTTTTCGTCGTCGGTCAGCTTGCTGTCGTTGCATTTGCCGCCATTAAACCAACGGCGCAATTTTTCTATTGACCAGAAGTCGAAAATGGTTGTGCGTCCGTCGCGTCCGCTATAACCTTCTGCATCCAATGCCTGCTCGCCTAATTCCTGACCCATGTAGAGCATAAATGGACCGTTGCTCAGCATTGAACTTACAATCAACGACGGGATGACACGCGACGCATCGCCAGCGTATTGGGGCGATGCAAATCGGTGCTCGTCGTGGTTTTCGAGGAAGTTGAGCATATGGTTCGACACGCCGTCGACGGTTTGCCAACATGATGTTAGCGTCGCTGCTGAGTAGTTGCAGCACTCAATGCCGCGGAGAGTGTCGTAGAGGTTGACTTTGTCGTAAAGGTAGTCGAAGCCGCCAACATTGATATAGTCGCGATAGCGGTTAATCTCGTAGATTTCGGCTATGAAAATTATGTTAGGGAATCGTTCACGCACGTTTGCTATTGCCCATTGCCAAAATTCTACTGGTACCATTCCAGCCATGTCGCAGCGAAAACCGTCGACACCTTTCGATGCCCAGTAGCGCAATATATGGAGCATTTTGAACCATACTGGTGGTATGGGGTCGAAATGGCGAGAGCCGTTGCCGTAGTCAACACCGTAGTTGAGTTTCACAGTTTCGTACCAGTCGTTGCACGAAGGGAATGCTGTGAAGCAATCGTTACCCGAAGCCTTTGCTGGGAATTCGATGTAGGCATCGTCGCCGCGGCCAAGGTCGATTGAGGGCGCAAACTGTTGGCGAGTGATGTAGTAAAAGTCGTTGAAGGGGGAGAATCCGAGCGTTGAGTTGTCGTTTTCGCCAAAGTCGCGAATGCCAACAGGTTTGGCATCGGAGTGATAGCGGCGAGCCACGTGATTAGGTACGAAGTCGATTATCACTTTCATACCGACGGCGTGGGTGCGTTCTACGAGAGCTTCGAATTCTTCGATGCGATGTTCGACGTTGACAGCGATGTCGGGGTCGACGTCGTAGTAGTCTTTAATGGCATAGGGTGAGCCAGCTTTACCCTTTACGACGTGAGGATTGTCGCGCTCAATGCCGAAGGCTGTGTAGTCAACGTCGTGGGCATGCTCGATGATTCCAGTGTACCAAACATGGGTGGCACCTAACTCCTTGATTTTGCGGAGCACCGGCTTAGTAATGTCGTTCATCTTGCCGCTGCCATTTTGCTCGATAGTCCCGCCATGCACGCAGTTATCGTTCATATTGCTGAACAATCGTGGAAGCAACTGATATATGATTGGTTTTTGAGTGCCGGAAGTCATCGCCCTTATTTTTCTGCAAAGTTACTGTTTTATTTTCAATTTCTATCCCCTTTTCCCAAATTTTATTAACAGAAAGATTGACCTTTGCGCAAAAGATTGTGCGAAGCGTTAAAAATATGTGACTTATGCGGCTTAGGAGACCTAAGGAGCCTATGATAGCGGAAGTTTGGGCTGATTAGGGGAGTGTGGCGCCGACGACGAGGAGCGTGAGGCTGAGCAGTAGGATGCAGAGGTCGATGAGCTTGGCGCGAACTTGCTTCTCGCATAGTATTACAACGCCGTAGAGGAAGGATACGAGGATGCTGCCGCGGCGTATCATCGATACGATTGAAATCATTGAGTCGTCGAACGATAGTGAGTAGAAATAGGCGATGTCGGCTGTGGTTAGGAATATTGATATGCAAGGTATCCACCAACGCCATTGGAATCGACCGCCTGAGTGCTTGTCGTGCTTCAGCAACACCCCTACGATTATTCCCATGATTATCATTTGATAAAGCGAGTACCACGCTTGCACTTCGAGCGGCTCGAACGATTGCAGTAGGTATTTGTCGTAGAGTGCGCTGACAGCCCCCATTGTAGTGGCGCCAATCGACATCCATAGCCATTTCGAGCTTTTCAGCGCAAATCCTTCCTTTGCGCCAATTCGAGAGATGAGCCAAAGTGATGCAAATCCGAGTAGGATACCTATCCATTGCATCCAGTTGAGCCGTTCGCCGAAGATGAGGAGCGCTCCGACGAGCACTATCACTGGGCGTGTGGCGTTGATTGGCCCTTGGATTGTGAGTGGCAGATGCTTAATGGCAAAATAACCGAGAATCCACGATGATAGCACGATGACAGCTTTGAGTGCTATCTGCAGATGCCCTACGATGCTGTTGTCAAGTCCAAACGAGCCGTTGACCAGTCCGAAAATGATAACTGGCGACATTAGCAGCGTGCCAAACAGGGTGTTGAGTAGCAACACGATGAGTACGTTGTTGCCACTAACCGATAGCTTTTTGAAAATGTCGTAGAAGCCGAGACAGAGAGCCGAAACTATAGCTAATAGTAGCCACATAATGTTTGCTTCGAGATTAATCCAATTGGTTTATGTCAAAGTGTGCCTGCAAGAAATTGCCCTGTAAGGCTCTCGTTGCATGCGGCGACGATTTCGGGCGTGCCAACAACAACGAGTGTGCCGCCTGCATCGCCACCTTCGGGGCCGATGTCAATCACATGGTCGGCGCATCGAATCACGTCGAGGTTGTGCTCGATGATGACAACGGTGTGACCCTGCGCAATCAGTCGGTTGAAGGAGTCCATTAGTCGAGCGATGTCGTGGAAATGGAGTCCCGTAGTTGGCTCGTCGAAGATAAACATTGTGGGCTGTTGGCCTTCCGACGAGAGGAAGTAGGCGAGCTTGACGCGCTGATTTTCGCCACCCGACAAAGTGGATGATGATTGACCGAGTTTGATGTAGCCGAGACCGACATCTTGGAGCGGTTTTAAGCGTTTTACGATTTTGCGACAGGTCGCATCGTGGGAGTCTTCGCTGAAGAATTCAATAGCTTGGTTGACAGTCATTTCGAGAATCTCGAAAATGTTTTTACCACGATACATCACTTCGAGTACGTCGCGCTTGAATCGCTTGCCGCCACACTCTTCGCACTGAATTGTGATGTCGGCCATGAATTGCATTTCGATATTGATTACGCCGTCGCCTTTGCACTCTTCGCAGCGTCCACCTTCGGCATTGAACGAGAAATAAGCTGGTGGGAATCCCATTTGCTTGGCTGCTTGCTGGTCGGCAAAAAGGCGTCGGATTTCGTCGTAGGCTTTGAGGTAGGTGGCAGGATTGCTGCGTGTGGATTTGCCGATAGGGTTTTGGTCGACGAATTCAACGGCGCTGATGCGAGAGAGGTCGCCCCCAATTGAATGATGAGCGCCTGGGGCATCGGTTTGCTCGCCGAGGTGGCGGAGCAGAGCTTTGTATAGAATTTCGCGGACGAGGGTCGATTTACCAGAGCCACTGACGCCAGTTACTACGGTCATTACGCCAAGCGGAAAGCGCACGTCGATGTTTTTGAGGTTGTTTTCGCGTGCACCCTTAACTTCGATGTATGAGCTCCATTTGCGGCGATGAGTGGGCACGGGTACTTTCTCTTGCCCAGATAGATAGCGGGCGGTGTGGCTGCGCTCGGCAGAGGCAATCCCGTCGAGCGGACCTTGATAGATTATTTCGCCACCATGGCGACCAGCATCGGGGCCAACGTCGATAATCCAGTCGGCAGCTTCCATAATTTCGCGGTCATGTTCCACGACAACTACGGTGTTGCCAATCGACTGCAAGTCGCGAAGCACGCCGATAAGTCGCTGGGTGTCGCGGCTGTGAAGACCGATACTTGGCTCGTCGAGGATGTAGAGTGAGCCTACGAGGCTTGAGCCGAGCGACGTAGCCAAGTTGATGCGTTGGCTTTCGCCGCCTGAGAGGGTGTTGGATGCACGGTCGAGTGTCAAATAGTCGAGTCCGACGTTGCTTAGGAAGCTTATGCGGTTGCGAATCTCGGTGAGTAGTCGAGCGGCCACTTTTGTGTCGTGCTCATCGAGTTGCAGGTCGTTGAACCATTGGCGTAGCTCCTTGATAGGCATGCTATTCAGCTCAATGATTGTTTTGCCGCCGATTTTTATGTTGTCGACTTCGGGGCGCAGGCGGCTGCCATGGCACGAAGGGCAGATTGTTTTGCCACGATAGCGAGCCAACATCACACGATATTGAATTTTGTATTGATTTTCTTCAATCATTTTGAAGAAGCCGTCGATGCCGCTAAACGTAGAGTTGCCGTGCCATAGGAATTCACGTTGTGTTTCGGTCAAATCGCAGTAAGGCTTATGGATTGGGAAGCCAACCGACGGAGCGACTCTGATGAAATGGCGTTTCCATTCACTCATTTTCTCGCCACGCCAGCACGCTACGGCATCCTCGTAGATTGATAGCGCTGGGTTGGGGATGACGAGCTTTTCGTCGATGCCGATAGTTTTGCCAAATCCTTCGCATTGGGGGCATGCTCCATAAGGATTGTTGAAATTGAACATCAGCTCGTTAGGCTCGGGGAATGTAATGCCGTCGGCTTCGAAGCGTTTTGAGAAGTCGTGGCGTTGAATTCCGCTGTCAGTCCACACGAGCAGCGATGCGCGGTTGTCGCCCTCGAAGAATGCAGTTTCGGCAGAGTCGGCCAAGCGGCTTAACTCGTCGCCAGCGTAAGCTACCGATAGGCGGTCAATGAGGAGCTCGTAGCCCATATCGCTCGACGGTGTTTTTGCGGCTTTGGATATTTCATTGATAACATCCTCGATAGTGTAGAATGAGCCCTCTTTGTATAGTCGAGTGTAGCCCACTTTGAGGAGCGTGGATAGGCGTGTCGGTAGGTCCTGCGATGCGGGTATCAGTAGAGGGGTGACGATAGCAATGCGAGTGCCTTCGGGATAGGCTTTGGCGGCAGCGATAACATCCTCTTCGGTGTGCTTTTTGACGATGTCGCCCGAAATGGGAGAGTAGGTTTTGCCGATGCGACCGAAAAGCAGACGCATATAGTCGTAAATCTCGGTTGAGGTGCCGACGGTGCTTCGTGGATTGCGTGTGTTGACTTTCTGCTCAACGGCAATGGCTGGCGGAAGGCCTTTGATGCCATCGGCTTCTGGCTTCGACATCTTGCCAAGGAATTGACGAGCATAAGCCGAAAGACTTTCGACGTAGCGTCGTTGTCCTTCGGCGTATAAGGTATCGAATGCTAAGGATGACTTTCCAGAGCCAGACAAGCCCGTGATGACCACGAGCTTGTTGCGCGGAATATCCACGTCGATATTTTTGAGGTTGTTGACTCGCGCTCCCTTGACCCTAATTGAGTGGTCGTGGTCGGCGAGCCCAATGATATGGGGTTTTGGCATAATGTGTTGCGGCAGTGAAAAATCAATTAGTGAGGTCGACAGCGTAGAATGACTTGCGATTTGCTCCGGGATAGATGCCAGAGATGAACATCACGTGGTCGTATTGCGTGCTTTCGACAATCGAATTGTAGAGTTGGCGAACATCTTCAGGCTTAGTGACGTAAGCATTGTTGATGTCGACGATAATGAAACCTTCGCGAATGCCAGCATCTTTGAATTTGCCGTCGCTGACTTTGGTGACTTCCAAGCCAGAGGGGATGTTGAGTTGGCGGCAACGCTCTTCGCTTACGGTGCTGAACACGCAGCCGAGTTCATTGAAGTCGCCGGCGCGGGTCACTTTAGTAGTGCCAGAATTGTTGCGCAAAGTGGCTGGTAGAGTCATGTAGGCATTGTCGCGATACAATCCGAGGGTGACGCGGTCGCCGGGGCGATGTTTAGCCATAGCTTCCTGTAATTGTCCGCTGTTGACTGTGGACTGTCCGTCGATTGAAACGATGAGGTCGTTTTCACGAATACCAGCTTCCGATGCTGCGGTGTTGGGGATGATTTCAGCAACGAGAAGACCTTCGGTGGCAGCAGTGATGTTGTGCTCCTTAGCAAGTTGCGGAGTGAGTGGACGGTAGCGCAGACCGAGAACGGCGCGTTGCACGTTACCATAGTTGGTAAGGTCTTCAACTACGTTGCGCATGATTGAGGTCGGGATGGCAAATGAATAGCCTGCATAGTTGCCTGTCTGAGAGTAGATTGCAGCATTGATGCCTACGAGCTGACCTGAGAGGTTGACAAGCGCACCGCCTGAGTTACCTGGATTGACAGCTGCGTCGGTTTGGATGTATGACTCAATGCCATGCTCACGAGCGCCAGTCACAGAGGATATGTTACGTGCTTTTGCGCTGACGATGCCAGCGGTTACGGTCGATGTGAAGCCGAATGGGTTGCCAACGGCGAGTACCCATTCGCCTACTTTAAGGTCGTCGGATTCGCCAACTTCGATTGCAGGGAGGTTGGTTGCATTGATGCGCAACACGGCCAAGTCGGTGGGCTGGTCGTATCCGACAACGGTGGCTTCGAACGTGCGGTTGTCGTTGAGAGTTACTTCCAACTTTTCAGCGCCGTCGATTACGTGGTTGTTGGTGACGATAATGCCGTCGGACGAGAGGATTACACCAGAGCCGAGACCGCTCTGCTGATATTGAGGCTCTTGGTTTTGAGGTTGCTGTTGCTGAGGCACGCGACCACGATGACCAAAGAAGAATTCAAAAAATGGGTCGACGTTCATTCCGCCGCCGTAGGTTCGTTGCTTGTTGTAACTTTTGATGCTGACCACACTGTTGACCGTAGCTTCAGCTGCGCGAGTGAAGTCGACATTCTCGAATGCTGAGGCTTGTGAAGCAGTAAGGATAATGGCTAAGGCTGTTACGATAGTTTTAGTCTTATTCATAGCTTAAAGTTTAGTTCTTGATATTATCAATGCGGATTATAATATGTTTTGTATATTAGATATCCGCAGCGAAGAATAGTTAAAAGTGGAGTTTGAAAATTATCTTCGCAATACAAAATTACTGCTTTATTTTGGAATTTAGCTAATAAAAAATCGGGTGTAAACATTATTTAATATTAGAGGTGTGATTTTTAGTTGTATTTATTTTAAATTTGTAAAATATTTTGATTGTTAACTCATCGGGAAATGAAATTTAGTGCTCGTGTCGAACGATTTATGGCTTGTGCAATGGTTTGTGCTGCAATGCTCGTAGCTGGGTGTCGTACGACGCAACGTGTGCCAGTTGCTGAGCCTACTGCCGAAGAGTCGCCGCAATCAACCGCGACGCAACAATCGACCACACCAATGCAAAAATCGGACTACGAGCGTATGCAAGAGGAGGTGGAGCGATTGGTGCTGCCGTCGGATAGCATCGCACGCCTCATAAAAGAGGCGGCGTCGTGGATAGGGACTCCCTATCGCTATGGCGGTCAGGACCGCAAGGGAACCGACTGCTCTGGTATGGTTGTAGAGGTGTTCAAAAAGGCGTTTAATGAGAAGTTGCCTCGCACGTCGCGCGACCAGCAGACTGCTTGCCATTCGGTCGATAGCGTCGCAATGCAGCCCGGCGACTTGCTGTTTTATGCAACTGGGCGCGACAAGGGGCGAATATCGCACGTTGGGCTTTACATCGGCAATGGCGAGATGATTCATGCGTCGTCAAGCCGAGGTGTGATAGTGAGCAATATCGCAGAGCGATACTACGCTATGCGTTTTCGTTCGGTTGGTCGCCCAGAGTCAATAAGGCGTATCTATGGCGACTCTGTAGTGGTCGCTGCTGATACGATTCGTTTTACGGTGCCTGCCGATGAGGACTTAGACGAAGCCGTCGCAGAGCAAGTTGACTCCATTTTCTCAGGCTTCTTCGACTAATTGGAGTATAAAAGTGTTTATTCAGTATATAATCGATAATATATGAACTTATTACAGATTGAAAATGTCAGCAAGCAGTTTGTTGGGCACAAGGCTCTCGACAACGTATCGCTGACGATACCGCAAAATTCGATTTATGGGTTGCTCGGGCCGAATGGTGCGGGCAAAACAACCCTTATCCGTATCATAACCCACATCACAGCTCCCGATTCAGGCGTGGTGTATTTCGACGGTCATCAACTCAGTGCTTCTGACGTCAATCAAATGGGCTATCTGCCCGAGGAGCGCGGCTTGTATAAGAAAATGAAAGTAGGGGAGCAAGCCCTGTTTTTTGCGCGATTGAAAGGACTGTCGAAAGCTGAAGCTACTAAGCAGCTTCGCCAATGGTTTGAGAAATTCGACATTTCTGATTGGTGGGACCGCAAGGTTGAGGAGCTGTCGAAAGGTATGGCTCAGAAAGTGCAGTTTATTGTGACGGTGCTTCACCAGCCAAAATTGCTGATTTTTGACGAGCCTTTCTCTGGCTTCGACCCCATAAATGCTAAGTTGCTGAAAGATGAGATACTTGAGCTGCGTAATCAGGGCGCAACAATCATTTTCAGTACGCACAATATGTCGAGCGTCGAATCGCTGTGCGACAACATCACCCTTATCAATAATTCGCGCAATATTCTGACTGGGCGAGTTGACGACATCCGCCGCGACTTTGGCTCCGACCGATATGTGTTCACCTACAAGGGTGCAGAAGGTAGCTTGCAGGCTGCATTTGATGCGCAACTTCGTTCAACGGTTGAATCGAAATGCTTGGACGACGGCATGGTGCGCGAAATTTTGCGCTTCCAGCCGGGCACTCCTATGCGCGACATCATAGCTACAGCCAATGAGGCTGTGGATCTTCGCTCATTTTCATCTGACCTCCCCTCAATGGACGAAATTTTCATTCGCTCGGTTGAGGAGAGCAACCGCAAATCATAATATTAGTAAATCGGGTTAAAACCAAAATATAAGATTCAATGAATAATCTGATGCTCATAATAAGCCGCGAGTACACTACGCGCGTCAAGAAAAAAGGTTTTATAATTACCACGTTGGTTATGCCATTGTTTATGGTGGCTATGATGGTGGCTCCCACACTGTTGATGAGCCTTGATGATGGTCGCGACACTATAACTATAATCGACCGCACTGAGCAGCTGCTCCCGTCGTTGCTTACCGACCAAGTGCTGGCATACACAGTGACCGATGAGCCAGTCGACTCGGCGATTGCTAACCCCGAATATAAGCGTATTCTCGTGATTGGCGAGAATGCTATCGACGACCCTACCGACATTGTGCTCTACAATCGTGATGCAGAGAGCTTGCAGACGCTGACCATATTGAGCGACAATATCCAGCGAGCTATCGAAGATATACGTCTCAGCCGTTTGGGGCACGACAACCTTCGCGAAATACTCAGCTCGGTCGAAGCTAACGTTGAAATTAAGTCAATGTCGCTGACCGACTCGGGCGAAACTGAGGATTCAAACGTGTTTGCAAGTTTCTTCATCGGAATTGTAATGGCATTTATTCTATATATGTTCATTCTCATATATGGACAAATGGTTATGACCAGCATTATTGAGGAAAAGAACAATCGTGTGCTCGAAATCATCGTTACATCGGTCAACCCAACGCAGTTGATGCTCGGCAAACTCATTGGCATCGGTGCAGTGGCAGTGACGCAGGTGCTCATTTGGGTAGCAATCATTGTGTCGGTAGTGGCATTCGTGATTCCAGAGATAGCATCGCCGGAAATGATGACAGCAATGACTGCACTCACCAATCTGTCGTATGTGCTGTCAATCTCGGGCTATCTGTTGTTGTTCCTTGTTGGTGGCTTCCTGCTCTATGCTTCGCTTTATGCTGCAATTGGTGCAGCTGTCGACAATGTTCAGGACGGCTCACAACTGCAGAGCTTCGCTTTGATACCTGTCATAATCGGTTTGATATTCTCAACAGCTGCAAGTGAGAATCCCAACTCAGTTTCGGCACTGTGGCTGTCGATAATCCCATTCACATCGCCTATGGTGATGATGGCACGCATACCAGCAGGTGTGCCCACCATAGAGATTGTGTCGTCGATAGTGTTGCTTTATGCCACAATCTTTTTCTGTATCTGGTTTGCGGCAAAAATCTACCGCGTAGGTATCTTCATGTATGGCAAGAAACCCACAATCAAAGAACTCATCAAGTGGGCCCGCTACAAATAGCGCGCCCACTGCCCACAAGTTTGTTGTGTTGATTTAAGGAATATTAACACAACAAAATGTGGAAATGGGCGTTAAAAGTATGTTATTGTGCGCAAAAATGCGTAATTTTGCACGATAAATTGCATAAATAGCTGAAGTGTGCTTTGAGGCGTAAGTCTTGAGGTGCTCTTTGGGTTGTAGTTTTTCTGTATGTATTGAACTTGGCTTAATGCGAAGTCGGTTTTAAGGACGGCGGTGGCAAATCAAGTAGCTATACATTAATAATATAAAGTGAAATTCACTGCGCCGCACAAGGCTGACGCTTTTGTGCATACTCAGAAAGTAGTCAATTTAAGGAAATAATATGAGACAACTAAAGATTACAAAGTCAATCACTAATCGCGAAAGTGCATCGCTCGACAAGTATTTACAGGAAATTGGCCGTGAGGACCTTATCACGGTTGAAGAAGAGGTAGAGCTTGCGCAGCGCATCCGCAATAACGACCAGGCTGCGCTTGAGAAGCTAACACGCGCCAATTTGCGATTTGTGGTTTCTGTAGCTAAGCAGTACCAAAATCAAGGTTTGAGTTTGCCTGACCTTATCAATGAGGGCAATCTTGGGCTTATCAAGGCTGCACAGAAATTTGATGAAACTCGTGGTTTCAAATTCATTTCCTATGCAGTGTGGTGGATTCGTCAGTCGATTCTGCAAGCGCTTGCTGAACAGTCGCGTATTGTGCGTTTGCCTTTGAACCAAGTTGGCTCGCTCAACAAGATTAGCAAGGCGCTATCGAAATTCGAGCAGGAAAATGAGCGTCGTCCTTCGCCTGAAGAGCTTGCTGAAACGCTCGACGTGCCAGTAGAAAAGATTGCTGACACGCTCAAGGTGTCGGGTCGTCATATTTCGGTTGACGCTCCGTTTGTCGACGGCGAAGACAATAGTCTCTTGGACGTGTTGACCAACGACGATAGCCCCATGGCTGACTCATCGCTCAATCAGGAGTCGCTATCGAAGGAGGTTGAACGCGCATTGATGCAGCTCCATGAACGTGAACGCGAAATTCTTAAGATGTTCTTCGGCATCGGTTGTCAAGAGATGACACTCGAAGAGATTGGCGCCAAGTTTGACTTGACACGCGAGCGTGTTCGTCAGATTAAGGAAAAAGCTATTCGCCGTCTGAAAGGTCAGCGTAGCCGTCTGCTCAAGACATACCTCGGCCAATAATCTCATATTACAAAATCGATTAGAGAAATTGCCTGCTCATCCAGTAGGACGAAATAATAAAATCGTGGTAAGCATCCCGCCTACCACGATTTCTATTTTATGGAGATGAAGGAGGGGTTAGAGGAGGGTGAGGGTGGTGGCGGCAATCATGCCGATGCAGGCGATGAGTTTGATGCCGGTGCCGACGAAGAATGAGATGAAGGCGCCGAGTGCTACGTGGATTGATGTGGAGGTGTCCTTTTTGCTGATGAGCATTTCGGCTATCATTGCGCCAAGGAATGGTCCGATGAGAATGCCGACAAATGGTATCGGTATGAATAGCCCTACTATAAGCCCGATGAATGAGCCCCATTCAGCAGCTTTGCTTCCGCCAAATTTGCGTGTCATGTAGGGTGTGAGCAGGAAGTCGATTGCGGTTACAACGACTGTGACGATGCCCCAAATGACGAAGTCGCTTGTGCTCAGTGTGACGTATCCACTCCAATGGATGAGCCACAATGAGAGGTAGGTGAGCGGTGGACCTGGCAGCGCTGGAATTACGCAGCCGATGACTCCAACCACTGCGCACAGAATGGCTAATATTAGCAATAGTATATCCATTGATGCGAGTTGTGGTTATCGGATGCGGTCGGCGCTGTCGAGGAGTCGCTTGTCGGCGCACATACGGCGGCGTGCAAAGAGTGAGAATATTAGTGCAACAACTGGGAGTGCGATTTGCCAAGAGAGTGATGCTCCTGTGGTGAATGTGATTACTGCAGCGCAGCAGATGCTACCAAGCACTAAAAATGAGTTGAGGAGTGCTTGCTTGATTTGGAATTTGAGGTTTTTGAATAGGAAAATATTGATGAGCAGCAATAGTGCGCAGAGCAAGTTGAGAGCCATAAATGCGGGGTAGGCAGTAGATGCTACGGGCGCACCTTCGATAGTGGCAAAGGGGGTAAATGCGAAAATTGCCATGAGTGCTGCGGCTACGAGCAGGAAGAGTGATTGCCAGCGTTGAATTACCATTTTACGTTTGATTTTAATTGGTTATTAGATGAGTTATTTTAATGCGGAAAGGGGCTTAGTCGTTGCTCTTTTGAGGCAGCGAATAGGCTACAGCGTCGATTGCCAATGGGATTATGTAGGCAGGGACGCCAATTTTGAGGAGGTCGGGAGTATCGGCGCGCATCGCGTTGAGGAATGCAGTCAGATTGTTGTCGGACAGCAGCGCGTAGCGTTTGTATCGCTCGAGTGCATCGTGGTATTTACCCATAGCCATAAGCAGGTGGCCAGCGTTGAGGTAGTCGTCGGCTTGTGGCTCAGGCATTTCGAGCAGTTTTCCGAATTCTTTGGCAGCGTCGTCGAAACGTTGCGACATCATAAGTGACCACGCCAAAGCTCGAGTGTTTCGGTCGGAGGGCTTCATATAGTCCACTTGATAGAACGCCTTCACTGCGTCGTCGTAGGCCCCGTTTAGCAGTTGGCAATAACCTATTGAGGCGATAGTGGCGGTGGTGTCGGGCTGCATAGCGTCCAAGCGATTGTAATAGACGAGGGCGTTGTTGTAGTCGCCGTTCAGTTCGTGAAGTTTGGCAATGCGCTTGATGAGC
Organism: Muribaculaceae bacterium; assembly: GCA_017629835.1. GTDB lineage: Bacteria > Bacteroidota > Bacteroidia > Bacteroidales > Muribaculaceae > JAGBWK01. The sequence continues at coordinate 33,529 of JAGBWK010000009.1, forward strand.
CATATGCTTGACGAGTCGAGGAGTTCGGCTTGCTCGTAGTATTGGAGAGCGGTTTTGTTGTCGCCTAACTTTTGCTCGCAATAGCCGAGTTTCTGATATAGTCGGGCGTCGGGCATACTATGAGCCTCGATGATACGGAACACGTCGAGTGCTTCTTTGTAGTATTGACGGCGGAAATAGAATTCGGCAACGAGTTGGAGCGTGTCGCCGTCGGTGAGGTCATCAGCTAACAGCGGCACGAGGGTGAGGTTGATGCCAGTGGCAAATGGGTCGGTGAAATCCCCTTTGCGACGGAACAGGCGGAAGAAGCGATAAAGATTCTGAACGTATTTATTTATTACGTTGCGTCGGTCGTCGGTTTCAAGATTGAGCGAAGCAGCCTGAAGATCAGCAAAATTAAGGTTTTGTGACTTAATCTGTTGAGTCATAAATTCGCGTTGAGCCTGTGGAACGTCGTTGATAGCGAGTATAAAAGAATATTTGTCGCTGTCGCACATAAATGGGGAACATTCAATCATTTCGCCTATGGTGTGACCAATTTCGCCGAGTTGGGCAACGAGCGAATGGCTTGAATGGAATGGCAAAAACCAGTTGGCAACGTAGTGGAAGAATGGGAACGATTTGAGGTGGCTGAAGGTGCCCATCATTACGTCGCCCCCCTCTTCTTGCAGCTCGGTCAGCTCTTTAAGTTTGTCGGCTATGCCACTCTCTTCGAGAATCTCTTGCCATTCGGGGTTTTCTTCCAATTCGGCAGGGTCGATTTCGGTGATGTTTATGCTCGAGATTTTCTTATCGATTTCGGGCTTCATTTTGAGCATTTCGGGTACGATTTCGTCGGTCAGTTTGCGAGAAATGCGCTCAGTGTCGCGAGTGCGGATGAGCTCGAGAAATGCTGTTTTGATGTCGTTGCGCCACGATGGTATGTCGCGGAGCATTTCAAGGCGGGAGCGAGCAGGACGGCTTAGTTGTCGCTCACGATTCATATATAGTGAGAGGAGCAGTGCCGTCATTGCTATAGCGCCGAGCTCCGACGAAGGGTTGTCGGCATAAGTGTCGGCGAGGATTAAAATGCGTCGCTCGTCGGCATATTCCATATCTCCCAGCATAATGGCGGAGATAGTGAGACGTTTGACATATTCGGGCACAGCTTCGTGGCACAGCAACTGCTTGATAGCATCGGCTTCGTTGCGAGAGAGCGGGAACTGAGTCCATACGGCGTCGAAAATGTTGATTTCTAATGGCTCGTTTGCCCCAAGAGTGGAGTTGTCGCTGTCGAGAATTTGCGCAAAAGCATCCGATGTGCGAAGCGAATTGAGATAGGATTCAATAGCGAGTTTGACCGACTGCTGATTGCCTCGACGGGTAGTGGTGTAATAAATCGATGATTGCGATTTGATTTTTTCGAGACGAGTCAATTGGTCGTAAATCAATGTGAGTGACTCGATTATGCTATTGTATATTTCGGGGCGTTGGGGATCGTTGACGCCGTCAATTGCGTATTGGAGGAGGTATTTATAGGATGATTCTGCTTTGTCGATTTTGTCGGTGAGTTCCCACGAGAGGTTTTTCTCCGAGAGATTGCGAAGCAGCTTGATTGCGTCGAAAATTCGTCCGAGCGATAGTAGCTTGACGAATTTCGGTCGGCTTGTTATGATGTCGGATTCGGCCATATAGGGTCAAATGATGAGATTGACTATTTTTTAGAATTATTGAAATAGTGACTCAACAAAGTTACGAAAAATCACTAATACAATGCTAACAAATTTCGATGCAAATATCTTGCCAAAAGTATCAAAAATCGGTCGATAAGTAAGAAAAGTGCGATAAAGAAACAGAAACATTGCTGAAACGGCATAAATTAAGTGTGTTAAATTTTGATTATTAATTGTTAACTGCTATCTTTGTCGTTGATAAAAACGGCTTTGTTTGAATCGCAAACAATAGCTGTGTTGAAAAATCAATCCAAAAGCTAATGGCTGCCAATCGATTTGTCAGAAATTTTGTATTATTGCCGATGTCGAAGCTCTATGGTTTCGGCATGAGCGTTCGCGATTTGATGTTTCGTTGGAAGATTTTGAAGCAGCGCAAATTTGACGTTCCAGTAATCTGTGTGGGCAATATCTGCGCAGGTGGAACAGGCAAAACTCCGCACACGGAGTATATCATCAAGCTGCTGAAGCATAATTATCATATTGGAATGGTGAGCCGCGGCTATAAGCGCACGACCAAAGGCTTTGTTTTGGCTACGAATCGCTCGACGCCGTTGGATATTGGGGATGAGCCATATCAAGTGTATCAAAAATTTGGGCGCGAAGTATCGGTTGCAGTGTGCGAAGACCGTTGCGAAGGGATTGAAAAATTACTTGAGATTGACCCCAAAATAAATCTTATAGTGCTCGACGATGCATTCCAGCATCGCTATGTGCAGCCAACAATCTCGGTTGTATTGACCGAATTTAATAAGCCAGTTTATCTTGATAAATTGCTGCCATTAGGTCGTTTGCGTGAATCGCCGAAGGCTATTTACCGTGCCGATATTGTGGTAGTGACAAAATGCCCCGACCGATTGAATCCAATCGAGTATCGAATTCTGAAGAATAATCTGGATCTTTATCCATATCAGCATCTCTTCTTCTCGCGCTTCGACTATAAGGGGCTGCGACCAGTGTTCCCTGAGTCGGTGATTGAGGTGCCCGATTTGAACTGGTATTCCAGTCAAGACACATTGCTGCTCGTGTCGGGCGTAGCCAATCCGCGTCCGCTTGTGAGCCGCTTGAAAACCTACGGAGCTAAAGTTAGGGTGAAGATATTCCCTGATCATCACAACTTTACGCGTAAGGACCTCGATGTGATAGTAGCGCGCTTCAATGAAATTCAAGCTCGCAACAAGATAATAATCACTACGGAAAAGGATGCTGTGAGAATGGCAAATAATCCTTATTTCCCTGAGGAATTGAAGAGCAAGATATTCTATCAGCCGATTGAAGTAGAGTTTGATGCATACACTGAGGGCAACTTCGATTATGTATTGAAGAAAATGATTGTTGAGCGAACAAATGCTCAATCGTAGTTATTATACTATTTTACGACTGCCAAAAACGAAAAATATAAAACAAAATATAACCACTATGTTAGAAAGAATTCAACAAACAGCTGACTATTTGCGTACCAGAGTGGCGGATATGCCTAAAATTGCTATCATTCTCGGAACTGGTCTTGGTGGACTAAAGAATCATCTTGAAGATGCAATGGTCATTCCTTATACAGAAATTCCAAATTTCCCTGTATCAACCGTCGAAGGCCACAGTGGTAACCTTATTTTTGGAACACTTGCAGGTAAGCGTGTAATCGCTATGCAGGGTCGATTCCACTATTATGAGGGCTACAATATGAAGGAAGTTACCTTCCCCGTCAGAGTGTTCAAAGCTCTCGGAGTGGAAACACTTTTTGTGTCGAATGCATCGGGTGGTATGAATAAGGAATTCCAAGTTGGAGATGTGATGACAATCACCGACCATATCAACTTGTTCCCCGAAAGTCCGCTTCGTGGTAAGAACTACAATGAGCTCGGCCCACGTTTCCCAGCTATGACTGAGGCGTATAGCAAACGAATGATTAAACTCGCCGACGAAATTGCTGCCGAAAAGGGCATCCGTTTGATGCACGGCGTGTATGTAGGTGTGTCGGGTCCAACATTCGAAACACCAGCAGAATATGAATTCTTCCGCGTGATTGGTGGCGATGCTGTAGGTATGTCGACAGTGCCCGAAGTGATAGTTGCAAACCACGCATCAATGGAAGTGTTTGGTATTTCGGTAATTACCGACCTTGGCGGAAAAGATATTACAGAAGTTCCTACACACGAAGAGGTGCAGCGCGCAGCACAAAAGGCTGAGCCTAAGATGTGCGAAATCATCAAAGGTCTCGTAGCTAAAGGTTGCTAAATTATTATAAGGTGTTTCGTTATTGAATCACTTTAAGATTTATCAAAAATATATGTCAGAAACTGAAATTTCAACAATCGGAGAGTTTGGACTCATCGATCGTTTGACTAAAGATATTGAGTTGAAAAATAGCTCGTCGTTGCGAGGCGTAGGCGATGATTGCGCCGTGATGCGCTATCCCGACAACGACGTGTTGGTCAGCACCGACCTGCTTGTTGAGGGTGTACACTTCGACCTTACTTATGTGCCACTCAAGCATTTGGGGTATAAGTCGGCCGTAGTGAATTTTTCGGATATTTATGCAATGAACGGCACTCCACGTCAGATTGTAGTGTCGCTCGGCATTTCGAAACGATTCACGGTAGAACATATCGAAGAGCTGTATAGCGGCTTGCGCTTGGCTTGTGAGGTTTATGGCGTCGACTTGGTAGGAGGCGACACAACATCGTCGCATTCTGGTCTTGTGATTTCGATTACATGTATCGGAGATGCTTCAGCTGACAAGATAGTGTATCGCAACGGAGCAAAAGATACCGACCTAATATGCGTTTCGGGCGACCTCGGAGCAGCGTATATGGGCTTGCAGGTGCTTGAACGCGAGAAGATTGCCTCGGCAGGACAGCGCGACTTTACGCCTGACTTTGCTGGCAAGGAATATTTGGTTGAGCGACAGTTGAAGCCTGAAGCGCGCAAGGATATCATCGCCGAACTCGACAAAGCTGGCATTGTGCCTACTTCAATGATGGACGTTTCCGATGGGCTTTCGTCTGAATTGCTACATATTTGCCGCCAAAGCAAAGTAGGCTGCCGAGTTTATGAGGACCGCATTCCTATCGACTATCAGACTGCAGTAATGGCTGAAGAGTTGAATATGAACCTTGTAACTGCCGCAATGAATGGCGGTGAGGACTATGAACTGCTGTTCACAGTGCCGCTCCATTACCACGATAAAGTCAGCCAGTTGCCTGGCGTTAAGGTTATTGGACATATCACTAAGGAGAGCCTTGGATGTGCAATGATTACACGTGATGGTGGCGAAATGACAATCGTAGCTCAGGGGTGGAATCATATGAAGCCAGAGGAGTCGGAATCATAACAAGAGTTGAGAACGGCTTTCCAACGTGGCGTGAGCTTGATTTTGCTCTGAAATTTAGTCAGATTGCAAATAAATTGCTAACTTTGCAGTCGGAAAAGAAAGCTTTTTCGCAGTAGCCTTAGCTTTGAAATTGATTTGTTGACGAACGTAGATTCTATCAAGAAGTCGATGACAGAAGAGGGCAACTGCCGAGCGATGCACCGAAAGAGCATCGCGCAACAAAATAAGTAAGTTTGAGAATCATGATAAATCGCATTTTAATCAGAATCAAGGTAGTGCAGATGCTATATAGCTACCTGCTGACACGTAGCGAATTTCGTATCCTACCCCCAGCGGAAAGGAATACACGCGATGCACGTTATGCCTACAAAGTCTATTTACAAACATTATTATTGATACTCAAACTGACGGGCCAGAAGCTTGGCGCTTTTGACGTTGATGTTGTAACCTCAGGCCCCTCAGCACTCAAGGCTTTAGCCAAAGGTGACATAGCTGGTGCGTTGGCTGTGAATGGCGACTTGCGCGAGGCAGTTGTGAAACATGAAGTTTCGATTCAAGACTTTGCCCACATTCTCCAATATCTTGTTGATGAAATAGCTGAATCGGCTATCTATAAGGAATTTTCTCGCAAGCGTAAACGTGAAATCAACGATGAAGTCGACGTTTGGGCTGTAGTGATTGAAACTATTTTTGCACGCGACGACCGATTCAAAGATGCATGCCGCCGTAGCGATGAATTTACAATCGCAGGTTTCAATCGCGGTCTTGAAATGGCGATAGCTACAATCAAAGACTATAGCGACATTAAAGCAACTCTCTTCAATGCACGTCGTTCGCTTTCAGCATCGCTTGAGGAGTCGTATCGCTTGTATGTGGCTCTTATGGCGCTGCCAATCGAAATCACACGTTTGCGTCGAGAACAGCTCGAAACGGCTCGCGATAAGTATCTTCCAACAGCCGATGATCTCAATCCAAATCTGAAATTCATTGATAATAAGTTTGTTGAAGCTCTCTGTGATGAATCATTGGAGAAGGAATTCTCAACAGCTGCTATCAAGGAACAAACCGACTATTATCTCGTCAAGAAATTGCTCGACGATATTCTTGCTTCGCAAATCTACCAAGATTATATGGAGTCGAAGGAGTCGAGCCTTGAGCAGGATTGCGAGTTTTGGCGCAATGTGATGAAAGACATCATATTCAATTGCGATGAACTCAGCGAAACGCTTGAAAATAAGTCGATATTCTGGAACGATGACCTCAATATAGTCGGTCAGTTTGTGCTTAAAACAATTCGACGTGCAGCCTCAGCCAAAGAAGGTGAGGTAGCAGTGAAATTGATGCCGATGTTCAAGGATGAAGAGGATGCAGAATTTGGCGAACGCCTGTTTGTTAGTGCAGTTGACCATTACAAGGAATATCGCTCGATAATCGACCGCTTTATCAACAAAGCACAATGGGACACCGAACGCATAGCGATGATGGATATCGTTGTAATGGTTGTTGCTATTACTGAGATTATGGACTTCCCATTGATTCCAATACCAGTGTCGTTCAATGAATATATCGAGATAGCTAATTACTATAGCACGCCACGAAGCGGACAATTCATTAATGGCACACTCTATTCAGTAATAAATTACTTGAAAGATGAGGGCCGACTCCACAAATCGTTGGACGGTAAGCACAAAGCTGAATAATTATTCGCTGACAGGCTCTAATTTGGGTTCTTGAAAATTCTCTATCCGATAAGAATTATATAGAAATTAATAACTTCAATAAATAGATAATTATGTTAACATCACTTATTTCGCTTTTCATTCAAAGTGCAGACGCAACTGCTCAAGCTACATCAGCTGCAGCTGACGCTACATCGGCAGCTCCTGCTTCAGGTTTTGCTCAGTATCAAGGCATTATCATGATTGTATTGATGATTGCTATATTCTACTTCTTGCTTATCCGTCCTCAGCAGAAAAAGCAGAAAGAAATCCGCAAAATGCGTGAAGCACTCAGCGAAGGCGACCAAGTAATTACCGCTGGTGGTATCTATGGCAAGATTGCTTCTGTAAAGGATAACTATTTCTTGATTTCAGTAAGCGACGGTGTGAAAATCAAAGTTGCTAAAGATTCAGTTTACGTATCACCTGAAGATGCGCAGGCTGCTCAACAGCAAGGCAAATAATTACATCTATAATTAGGAAACTATAAGTGGCATTGAATTCCGATGAGTTCAATGCCATAGCGATATAATACAACTTAACGCTATGATAAAGAGAATAGGTCAGAAATTTGAGAATATCCGCGCGACATCACGCGGACGCAACATTCTGACTTATTTTGTTTTCGTATTGATAGCCGCATCCTTTTGGGTTTTGACGATGCTCAACGATGAGGTGCAACGAAATTATATTGTACCTATTGAGTTTACTAATATGCCCGAAAATGTCACCCTTTTGCATCAAGGCGACGTTACGGCAAGTGTCATAGTGCGCAATAAAGGTCGCTCGCTTGTGAGATACGATTGGGGTATAAGCCCTACGCTTCGACTGAATTTCGCCGATTTCAAGAGTGCGGATAACAATAAGTTGGAGATAAGTGAGCAGTTGTTGCTTAACTTGTTGCGCAATCGCTTCGGCAGTACGAGCGAAATTGTGTCGGTTCGCCCCGACTCTATAGTAGTGAACTACACAACGCGCCCAGGCGATAAGCTCCCAGTGGTGGTTAATGTCGATGCATTGTCTGCACCGCAATATATCGTTCATGGGGCATTGGGGCTCAGCAGCGACTCAGTGACAGTATATTCTCGCAAAGGTCTCCCTTCAAGAATAATTTCTATCAATACGGAGAAAATATCGCTGCGTGGCTTGACCGATTCAACAACAATTGAGGTGCCGCTCGAAGCTCCAGCTGGAGCGTTGGTTGTACCTCCGACAATAAAGGTTACAATCCCTGTTCAACCTCTGATATCGAAGAAGCGGACGGTGCCAGTTAAAGCTCGCAATGTGCCATACGGCTCTAAAATGTTGATTTTTCCACCGAATGTCGAAGTTAGCTATCTGCTCCCTATGAATATGTATAACGATGACTATGAGGCGCCAACAGCGTCGGTTGATTATCGCGATACTCATTCAGGTGAAAACAAAGTTCCAGTCACTGTTGGCAATATCCCCGATTTCTATCGGGGTGTGTCGGTTAATCATACAGAGGTAGAGTATATCATTGAGCATTAACGGCTTCGGCAACGGATGTTTCGATGCAAATTCGCCACAGTTAAATCATAGAATTATGCTGATAGCTATATCAGGTGGAATCGGAAGCGGGAAGTCGGTAGTGGCTCGTATGCTACGCACTATGGGCTACCTCGTTTACGACTGCGATGTCGAGGCTAAAAGGCTAATGGATAGCTCGCCAGCTATTAAATTGTGTATAGCTAATGAGATTTCAGCTGATGCGATAGCTGCTAATGGTAGCATCGACCGACAGCAACTTTCTGCTATTGTTTTCTCTGATAAAGCGAAACTTGAGTTGCTCAACTCGATTGTTCACGGAGCTGTTAAGGATGATTTGACAGAATGGTCGGCGCGAAATGCTACGCACAGCCCTCTGTTTGTTGAGACAGCTATTCTTTATCAAAGCGGACTCGATAAATTGGTTGATAGAGTGATTGAGGTTGTCGCAAACGATGCTGTAAGAATTGAACGTGTGTGCCACCGCAATTCAATGTCGGAAGCAGAAGTTCTGAAACGAATAGAATCGCAGCGCATTGATGTTAAAAATCCACATCCGAATGTGGACACGATTGACAATAATGGCAGTGAAGCAGTGTTGCCCCAATTGCTCGATTTTTTGAAATCGATTGAATAAATGTAAAAGCGAATATAGCCCCCAAATAATATAAAAATGTCACGTAAACGCAAAGAATTACCTCTGCTCCAAAATATAGAAATCACCGATGTTGCAGCTGAAGGCAATGCAATAGCACGTGTCGACCAGCTCGTGGTGTTTATCCCTTATGGCGCGCCCGGCGACGTTGCCGACATCAAGATTGACCGCAAGAAACATTCCTACGCTGAGGCGCACATCGAACGCCTTGTCGTTCCGAGTGAGATACGTGTCGAACCTCGATGCGAGCATTTTGGCGTGTGTGGTGGTTGCCGTTGGCAGCATCTTCCATATGAATTTCAGATTGCAGCAAAGCAGCGACAAGTGCGCGATGCTCTCGACCGTATAGCTAAGGTTGAATATCCCGAAATATCTCCAATTTTGGGCTCGGAAAATATATATGGCTATCGCAACAAGATGGAATATACGTTTTCTAACAAATCGTGGCTTACTTTCGAGCAGATGCGAAGCGGCGAGGAATTTCCCGACAGAGATGCCGCCGGATTCCATATATCGGGAGCGTTCGACAAGGTGCTCGACATCCGCAATTGCCACTTGCAGGATGATTTAGGCAACCGGATTCGTTTGTTTGTCAAGGAATTCTGCAAGACAAATGGCTATCCATTTTATGACTTGCGCAATCAGCAAGGATTTATCCGCACGTTGATGATTCGTATTGCTTCGACTGGTCAGGTTATGGTGGTTGTAGTGGTAGGCGAGGATAATCCTGAGCGTGTGTCGGCGCTTATGAAAGCAATCGAGGAGAAATTCCCAGAAATCACATCGCTTCAATATGTTGTCAACCTCAAGGTTAACGACACGATAGCTGACCAAGAGGTTGTTCTTTGGTCAGGAATCCCATACATTGAAGAGGAAATGGAGGGCTTGAAATTTAGAGTAGGGCCAAAGTCATTCTATCAGACAAATTCACATCAAGCATACACATTATATAAAGTAGCACGCGATTTCGCTGAATTGACTGGCGATGAGCTTGTGTACGACTTATATACTGGAACAGGTACAATTGCCAATTTCGTAAGCCGTAAAGCTTCGAAAGTGATTGGTATTGAATATGTTGAAGATGCTATTCGCGACGCTCGCATCAATAGCGAGGCTAATGGCATTTCAAATACAGAGTTTTTTGCAGGCGACATGAAGGATGTGCTTACCGATGAATTCATCGCCCAATATGGTCGCCCTGATGTGATGATTGTTGACCCACCGCGCGCTGGAATGCATGGCGATGTAGTGGAGGTGATAATGAATGCGCGTCCGCGTCGTATTGTGTATGTAAGTTGCAATCCTGCAACTCAAGCACGCGATTTGCAGTTGCTCGACCCGTTGTATCGCATCGATGCAGTTCAGCCTGTTGATATGTTCCCACATACTCATCATGTGGAAAACGTGGTAAAACTTACCCTTCGATAATTGCTGTAGGCAATTATTGTCGGTTGTTGACAGCAGACTTAGCTATCGATGAATTGTAGTAGCGAGCATCGGTAGTGACCTCTTTGCCGATAAATGGAGGTAGCTCGAATTGCTCGTCGGCGTGCTGTAGCTCTATCTCAGCCATTACAAGTGGAGTGCCGCACGATTCTGGGTCGTTTATGCCTATGAATTTGTCGATTTCCCAGCAGTGCCCCTCATAGGGGACGATGTAGCGGTATTTTTCAATTAGCAAACCTTCGTGGCATTGAAGCATTTCGTTGGCATCATCGATAGGTATTTCGTATTCCCATTCATTGCGTGAACATCCGTCGGTGATACCTTTGATAGTGAGATATGCTTTATCGTCGAGTATGCGTATGCGAACAGTAGCGCGAGGCGATGCCGAAAGATAGCCTTGAACAATGTGGTGACATTCGGTAGCCATTGCGATGAATGAATCGCTATTGACGAGGTATTTACGCTCTATTTCTTTGGCCATTAATTAACAAATTATAATTAAATGAATTAGCGGTTGCTCTGAAAAAAGTGGTAACTTTGTAGTTTGCAAATATACGTAAATTTATGAAAATTGCGCGACTATTACGATATATTCCGATAATTGCATTGTTGTTGTCTGCTCCAGTGGCTTACAGCAATAATGTTGTGGCGGAAATTCCGGATACGCTCGCGCGTCAAGTTGAGTTGAATGAAGTCGTAGTTAAGCCCGGAAAGGAACGGTATTCGAAGCGCAATAATCCTGCTGTCGACTTTATGAAACGCATACGTGAGGCATCAGATTTGACCGACCCACACCGTCAGCCTCATTACAATTATGAAAAATATGAACGTCTGACTATAGGTTTTGATAACGCCGACGATACGACGAAAATAGCCAACGACTTGATTAATAAGCTGCCGTTTCTTTGGCAGTATGTTGATACGAATGAAGTTACTGGCAGAGTAATCTTGCCGCTTTCGGTCAAGGAGAAGGTGTCGAATGTCTATAGTCAAGCTGATCCAAGCCGCACACGAGAATTCGTAACAGCAATTAAGCGCGACGGAATGGACGAAATCATCGACCATGAGAGTATGCAGGTATATCTCGAAGATATGCTTCGCGATGTCGATTTATACAAGGATGATGTCACTCTGATGAGTAATCGCTTTGTAAGTCCGTTGTCGAAGATTGGCCCCGACTTTTATAAGTATTATCTGACTGACACAATTGCCATAGGTCAAGACTCTTGTATCGAGCTTAGTTTTGCACCACGCAATAACGCTATGATGGGTTTCGTTGGGCGATTGTATGTTCCAAAGAATGATTCAACGATGTTTGTGAAGCGCGTTACAATGTCGCTGTCGCACAATGTTAATGTCAACTTCATCGAGTCGTTGAATATTAATCAAGAGTTTGAACGCGATTCAATGGGTTTGCGTCTGAAAACACTCGACGACCTGTCGCTTGTGCTCGCCCTCGTGAGAAATACTCAAGGCGTCTATGCGCAAAAATACACCCGATACGATAATCATAATTTCGACCCAGCCGACCGACCAGAGCTGTTTGAACGCCTTGGCGAAACCTACGTTGCAGCCGATGCGTATCTGAAGGATGACCAGTATTGGCGTTCACAGCGTGATCAGACTTATCATAAGGCGCATGGGGAGGTGGCTTCGATGCTTACCGACCTTCGTGAAGTGCCACTATATTATTGGGGCGAGAAAATATTGAAATGGATTGTTACTGGATATATCCCGATACCGCCCGGCGAAAAGTTTGAATATGGTCCGCTAAATACTACTGTCAGCTTCAGCGATGTCGAGGGCGCACGTTTCCGCTTTGGTGGTATGACGACGGCTAATCTCAGCAAGCATTGGTTTGTACGAGCCTATGGCGCTTACGGCTTGAAGGATCATCGTTGGAAATATTATGGTGAGGTGGAATATTCATTTAACGAAAAGCGTCGCCACACGCGCGAGTTCCCTATGCGGTCGATTCGAGCGAGCTATCGCTATGATGTCGATGCGATAGGGCAGGACTATGCTTTTACTAATGCTGACAATATATTTATATCGCTCAAACGTATGAGCGACACGTTGATGATATATCGCCATGACGCACGTCTCGACTATATTTGGGAACTTGACAATCATCTGTCGTGGCAGCTGACGCTTCAGCGCGAACGTAAAGAGGCGAGCCGCTATGTTAATTTCAATTTGGCCGACGGCACACAGTTGAATAATTTGGATTTCTCTAAGGCAACTTTTTCGTTACGATATGCACCCGGCGAAAAATTCATCCAGACAAGAGACAGCCGTATCCCTGTAAATCAGGATAATTATACATTATGCCTTACGCAGACCTATGGTGCTCCTAATTTCTTAGGTAGCAGTAGATATACGGTCAATAAAACCGAACTCGATATGCGAAAGCGCTTTTGGTTTTCAGCGTTTGGCTATCTTGATGCTATGATTAAAGGTGGATATGTGTGGAGCACTGTTCCATTCACTGAGCTATTCAGTCCCAATGCCAACCTCACTTATACCATACAGCCCGAGAGCTTCGCATTGCTCAATCCGTTTGAGTTTATAACTGACTCATACGTTGCATTTGACTTTACGTATTGGGCCAATGGAGCGTTGTTCAATTATATACCATTGTTGAAGAAACTGCGTTGGCGCGAGATTGTTAGTTTTCGCTCATATTGGGGGCATTTGAGTGACAAAAATAATCCTGCATTCAATCCGCAATTGCCATTATTCCCCAATGGGGCTAATCAATACAAGGTAGATAAAACACCTTATATGGAAATGGGGGTCGGTATCGACAACATCTTTAAGATTTTGAGGGTTGACTACGTTTGGCGTCTAACATATCGCTCAACGCCAGGCGTTTCACGCCATGGAGTTCGCGTAGCTCTCCATTTCAATTTCTAAATTCCAATAGCTAACCCCATTCCTCAATTCAATATCTCGTAATATTGCTGTCCGATAAAAACGGAGCAAGAATAAAAAAGAGTGCTCGAAAGCCCATAAAACGGCATTCGAGTGCTTTTTTCATAAATCCAAGCCCCCCCTTAACCGAAAAGAGTGAGTTGTGGAGGCTTGTCAGAGGCATTTTCAAGGATAATTTCCCAATCCTTTTCGGGATGATTAAACATACTATAGAAATCAACATAGTACATCAGGTTAATCCTTACCATCGTAGCCAATCCTGAAAA
>JAGBWK010000010.1 GCA_017629835.1 Muribaculaceae bacterium
GCACCAACTCCCAGAGGATAGCCCACCAGCTGTCCTCTTTTTTTGATACCTCAACCCTCCAATTCTCCAACGCCAAATCTCAGGCTCGAAAACCGCCCAAAATTTAGAAAAATGGCCGATAAGCTGCGAAAGTTTGAAAAAAAATGCAACTTTCGCAGCTTATCGCCACTTTTTTACAATATTCGCCACTACCTTTTCAGTAGATTTCTCAACCTCCGCACACGCTTAATTCAGCATCTGCGAAGCCCTAAGCTGCCGAGAAAGCTCAGCGCGGCGGCTCGCAATTATACCCTCATCGACCATAAGCGAGGTTATTTGAGGGCGAACTCATTAAAAATATGCGTGCGCGTGCAATATTAAGAGGTGATTATGCGTTAGTTAATAGATGAATTATCGGCATTTTAATCGAGTTCTATTGTGGGTTGTGACGGCCTTGTTGGTCGCCACCGCCACAGGTTGCTCTCTGAAGAAAAACACTGCCGCGAGCCGTAAATACATGGAGTTCATCACTCGCTACAACATCTATTTCAACGGCGACACTCACTACAAGGAGACTCTCGACGAAATGGAGAAGAACTACCAAGACGACTATTCTCAGACCATTTTCGTTCATCCTGCCGAGGCTCGACAAAACCCCAAAGCACCACAACCCTCTGGCGACTTTACCCGCTCTATCGAAAAGGCTCAAAAGGCGATACAACTACGCTCAATAAAGGCTAAACCTAAAAAGAAGCCGGGCAAATCGTCCGACCCTGAATACAAGGCGTGGATGAAACGCGAAGAGTATAACCCATTTCTCCACAACGCTTGGCTCATGATGGGGCGCAGCCAGTTCCTCAACGGCGACTACCTCGGCTCAGCTGCCACGTTCTTCTACATTTCAAAACATTTCACATGGCTGCCCGAAACAGTGCTCGAAGCCAAGCTATGGCAAGCTCGCAGCTACATCGCTATCGATTGGCTATTTGAGGCTGAAACTATCATCACTCGCATCAAACCCGAAGAGCTCGAAAACAAGGATATAAAACACCTTTACAACCTGACTTTCACTGCTTTCTGGATTAAAAGCAACGACAACGCCAAAGCTATCCCATACCTCAACGACGCGATTGCCACCGCTTCTGGTGCACAAAAAATCCGCCTGAATTTCCTCTTGGGGCAACTTTACGAGTCGATTGGCGAAAAGGAATTGGCCTACAAAGCGTTCGACGTGGCCGGCTCAGCTTCGTCGGCAACCTACCGTACAAAATTCAACGCTCGCATTAAGCAGAGCGAAGTGTTTCAAGGCGACAACATCGAGCCCGAGGTCAAAGCACTCAAACGCATGACCAATTTCGACCGCAACAAAGAGTATCTCGACCAAATATACTACGCTATCGGCAACCTCTATCTTTCGCGTCAAGACACCGTTCAAGCCATTGAAAACTACATACTTGCAGCCGAGAAATCGACCCGCAACGGCATCGATAAAGCCTACTCGCAGCTGACACTCGGCGGGCTATATTACGAACGTGGCGAATATGTCGACGCGCAACCTTGCTACTCTGAAGCTATACCGCAAATTCCCGAAAATTACCCCAACTACGAGGCACTGAAACGCCGCTCCGACTTCCTCGACGAACTGACCGTCTATGCCCAAAACGTCGAGCTGCAAGACTCGTTGTTGGAACTTTCGTATATGACTCCCGAGGAGCAAACCGCTGTAGCCGAACGACTTATCGAAGAGCTCAAAAAGAAAGAAAAGGAAGCTGAAGAGCAAGCCAAACGCGAAGAGTATCTCGCCAACCAAGAGGCACAAGGGGGCGGACTCATCGACCAGTCGACCCAACAATTCACCATGAACACCGACAATTCATGGTATTTCTACAACTCATCGACCGTAACTGCTGGTAAAACCGACTTCCAACGCCGTTGGGGTAGCCGCAAGCTCGAAGACAACTGGCGACGTCGCAACAAAGCATCGTACGCGTTCGACGAAGGCGCGCCAACCGAGACTGAAGGTGAAGAACTCGAAGAAGGCGAAACCGCTGAAGACGAGGCTACTGAAATGACCGAAGAGGAGCAAGCGGCAGCCGAAGCCCAAGAGCGCGAAAACGACCCACACTACGTTGAATACTATCTCAAGCAGATTCCAAAAACTGACGAAGAACGCGCAACGTGCAACGACGTAATCCAAGAGGGGCTCTACAATATGGGAGTAATACTCAAAGACAAGCTCGAAGACTTCGCCGCAGCCGAGCGCGAATTCACCGAGCTACTCACTCGCTTCCCCGACAACATCTATCGACTCGACACATACTACAATATGTATCTGATGTTTACGCGTGCTGGCGACACAGCCAACGCTGAAACATATCGCAACCTCATCCTATCCGAATTCCCCGACTCCAACTATGGTCAGGCGATGCTCGACCCCAACTATATCGAAAATCTGCGCAACATGGAGGCTCACCAAGAGCAACTCTATGCCGACGCCTACGCAGCATATCTCGAAAACCGCAACGCCGACGTCCACCGTGGCTACGAAGAAATTTCCAAACGCTATCCGCTCAGCAAGTTGATGCCTAAATTTATGTTTATCGACGCTTTGGCCTACGTCACTGAGGATAAACCTGAAGATTTCAAACGCGTGCTCACCGAGATGCTCGACCGCTATCCCGACACCGACCTGTCGCCATACGCTGGCTCATATCTCAAAGGATTGAATGAAGGTCGCAAACTCCACAGCGGCACAGTCAATATGCGTGGCATGATTTGGGACATCAGCCTAACGAACGACAGCACAGCCGTAGCCGACCCGTCGCAGCTCGTTTTCGACCTCAATTACGACGACAGCCAACTCTTCATTCTCCTCTACCCCACCGACCAAGTCAATGCCAACAAACTTCTGTTCGACATTGCTACACATAACTTCACATCGTTTGTGGTCAAAGATTTCGACCTCGAACAAATGAACTTCGGACGCCTCGGTTTGTTAATCATTAAACCATTTGCCAATGTTTCCGAAATCAACCACTACCGCAGCGTGCTGGCCGAAGACAAAGCCCTAAGACTCCCCTCGCAAGTGCGTCCAGTAGTAATCAGTCAGAAGAATTTCCAGACACTTCTTAGCTCTGGAGCTTCGTTCGACGACTATTTCCGCTTCGTTGAGGACAAAACCTACCGCGACACCGAAGAGCGCGTGCTCCCCCCCGAATTCTTTGGATACTCCGAAGGAATAGCTCCCGAAGCCACTGAAGAAGCTACTGAAGCCACCGAAGCGGAAACTCCCGACGTGGAAACAACTACTGAAACAGAATCTGCACCTGAGACAGAA